>JAICSG010000692.1 GCA_025937035.1 Thermoanaerobaculia bacterium
GGAGCGTTGGGGGGCCTGAAAGGCCGCGCTCGGGAGAGGCGGCTGCGGCGGCCCGCCCCGCGGGGCGGATGGGCGGCGCCGGATCTTGATCCACGGCAGAACCCGCCTGGGCCGTTAGCCCCCGAAATGGCGAGCCCGCCGCCCCTCCCCCCCCCCCCCGGGGGGGCGGGGCACCACCCCCCGGCGCCGCCCATCCGCCCCGCGGGGCGGGCCGCCGCAGCCGCCTCTCCCGAGCGCGGCCTTTCAGGCCCCCCAACGCTCCCGCCGGGTCATCCGTATACAGAAAGCCTCGAAACGCTCGCTCCGAGATCCCACCCGAAGAGGCTTGCAGCGGCTCCTTGACAACTGAACCCTGCCAGGGGGACGGATGTAGCCGTCCTCCTGGCTCCCTCCTTCTGCTGCCACCCGTATGCGGGGCGGGTGGCAGTCCCTCAGGCTTGCAAAAATAGACAAGAGCTCATATTCCTGTCTATCATTGCCGAAATTGTCGAAGCAGTGGGCGGCAGCTCGACGCCGTCCCGCTTGAAAGAACCCAGGGTGTGCTTTCTCGTCCGGCTTCCCGGACGAGAGGAACCCCGCGTGGCCTGAGGCAAAGAGACAAGGAGCCTTTCATGAAGCGTATCGTCTGGTCCGGTGTGATCGCAGTGATCCTGGCGACGACTCCAGGCAAAGCCGCCCCCCCGGTGGTCTTCTCCGCCGACGCCAGGGGGCAGGCCTCCTCCGAGACGGTCGGAACGCCACGAGATCCCGGCGCGCGCGCCGCGGCGATGCGATCGCTGCAGGAGAGGTTGGCCGCGGACGGGGTCCGGCAGGCGCTGCGGCGGCCGGTCACTGTCGAGATCTCGGAGGCCGAGCGCTCCCGGATCGACGCCACCGGCGGAGCCGCCGAAGGGAAGTACCGGGTCGGAGTCGCCCGGCGGGTCGGCACGGTCATGGATTTCTCGTCCACCGGCGCGCTCGACAAGGGCGTCACCCCTCTGAGCCTGGGCGCCGCCCGCGGCACGGGCGACGGCGGCTTCGTCTGGACCGCCGCGGTCGAGGCTCCAGGCGCCACGGCCCTCCGCCTCCATCTCACCGGCGTCGACCTGCCACCCGGGGCCCGGCTCTACGTCTACAACCTCGCGGGCCAGGCGTTCGGCCCCTACACCGGCCGCGGCCCGCTCGGCGACGGCGTCCTCCACACCAACACGGTGCTCGGCGAGAAGCTGTTGCTTCAGCTTTACGTGCCGGCGGACGCGCCCACCCCGCGGTTGACGGTGGCGGAGGTCGGCGTGATGGGCTCCCGCTTCGCGGCTCCACGAGCCTCCCGCGATCTCTCGAGCCCTGCCGACTGCCTGGTCGACGCGGCGAGCCAGTCGAGCGACGTCGCCACCACCGCCAAAGAAGCGGTGGCCAGCATCCTGTTCGAGTCCGGAGACTCGTTCTATCTCTGCACGGGCGCTCTGGTGGCGGACACCGACACCACCTCGGTGATCCCCTACCTGCTCACCGCCCACCAGTGCATCGGCCGCGCCGACGAGGCCGCGAGCCTGGAGACTTATTTCGACGACCAGCGCCAGACCCGAAACGGCGACACGCTCGGCGCCACCATCAAGGCGAGCGGCGCGGCCAGTGACTCGACGCTGCTCGAGCTCGCGTCGGCGCCGGTGACGGCCGACGGCGTCACCACCTACCTGGGCTGGACGAGCGCGCCGGTCGCCGACGACGACAACCTGGCGCTCTACCGCGTCAGCCACCCCCACGGCGGGCCCCAGGCCTATTCGGAGGGCGTGGTCGACACCGGCAAGCCCACGTGCGAGACCCTGGCGCGCGGCAACTTCATCTACAGCCGGGATACCCTCGGCGCGATCGAGAGCGGCAGCAGCGGCTCGCCGGTCTTGAACGGCTCCGGCCAGATCGTCGGGCAGCTCTACGGGGCCTGCGGCACCCACCTCGACGATGCCTGCGACTCCGCGAGCAACGCCACGGTCGACGGCGCCTTCGCCGCTAGCTATCCGGCCCTGGCGCCCTTCCTCAACCCGGGCGGCGGCTCGCAAGCGGTCCCGACGGGAACGGGGCGGCCGCCAGCCGGATACCCGTCCCCGCCGGGAGCGAGCGGCCACGCACCGGGGCGGGACCGCCTCCACCCCAAGGTGACCTCGCCGAGCGGCGACAGCCTGGCCATCACGCAGATCTACACCGACAGGTACGAGCGTGACTCGTCCGGCAATTTATACACGTTTTGCCACGGAGACCGTTACCTCTGGTTCGGAAAAGACTCCACCATCTGCGCGTACGTCGAAATCTTCGACGCGGCCAACGGAAACGATTCGACGACGGCAAACAACACGGCCGAATGGGTGATCCACGACGCGTGCGGCAACTTGGCGCTCGATGCGACCGTCTACGGGTGGCACATCATCGACCCTAGTGCATCCGTGCCATATCTTTATAGCTCCGACATAGTCAGTCCAAATTTAAACGGGTTGGGCCGCTGCTCCGGGACGTGGCTTGCTACCGTCACCTTCACACAAACGTTCACCGACGGCGCCACCCTGACCGCGTCGGCTTCGTTGTCGTTTACGATGTGGGCCTCCCAGGCGCAGGCAGTTGCAGCCACGAGTCCGCAACCTCCTCCCACCGGTGGCCCGATCGACCCCAAGGAGCAGTTGGGCGAAGGCTGCCAAAAGCCGACGCACTGCGCGGCCGGCGACCCGATCGATACGGCGACCGGAAACTTCGGTCACGCTTTCCACGACCTGGCGATCCCCGGGCGCGGGCCGGCGCTGGACCTGACGCGCACCTACAACTCGCTCCTGGCAGACACCGACGGGCCCTTTGGCTACGGCTGGTCCTCCACCTACGGCGTGTCGCTCACCCTGGGCCCCTCGACGGTCGTCGTGCACCAGGAGGACGGATCCCAGGCGACGTTCACCTACAACGGAGCTCAGTGGACGGCACCGCCCCGGATCCTGGCGGCGCTGGCTCAAAACGCGGACGGCACCTGGACCTTCACCCGGCGCTCCCGCGAGGTCTATACCTTCGACGCGTCGGGCCGGTTGACCGCCGTGGCCGACCTGAACGGTTACCGCACCACGGTCGACTACCCGTCCTCTTCCACGATGGTGGTGACCGACCCGGCGGGCCGGTCGCTGACGTTCACCCTCACCGGCTCGCACGTGACCTCCGTGCAGGA
>JAICSG010000797.1 GCA_025937035.1 Thermoanaerobaculia bacterium
CTCACCAGCCATCTACGGGCGAGCTTCCCTTGCGTACCTTAAGACAATTCTTTATTTGCGTCAACGCCTCAAGATCGTGCCGGTCTCTCTCTTGACCCGTCCCCCTCCCCGGAGAGACAGTAGGCCAGGAGGGGCGGCCGGGTCTGGAGCCCCCCGGCATCTTGGAATGAGCAACTTGGAAAGGACCTCCCCATGGCGAGCACCACCGCGGCCGAACCGGCCCTCCAGCTCAGAATCCGCAGAAGCAGCGAACGCGGCTACGAGGATTTCGGCTGGGCCGACAACTGGATGACCTTCTCGTTCTCCGGCTATCACGACCCCGCCTGGATGCGCTTCGGACCGCTGCGGGTGATGGTGGAGAACTACATCCAGCCCCGCTCGGGCTTTCCGGCCCACGCGCACCGGGACGCCGAGATCGTCACCTACGTGTCGGCGGGCATGCTGACGCACGGCGACAGCTTCGGCCATCGCGCGGGCGTCGCGGCCGGCGAGATGCAGTTGATCAGCGCCGGCAGCCGCGGCATGGTGCACAGCGAGGAGAACGTCCACGGCGAGGTCGAGCACAACTATCAGATGTGGCTCATCCCCGACCGGCCGGGGACGAAATTCGCCTATCACCAACTCCTGCGCACGCCCGAGGAGCGCCGCGGCCGCTTCGCCCTCTACGTCTCTCCCGACGGCCGGGACGGCAGCATGCCCATCAACACCGACGCCCGCATCTACGCCGGCCTCTTCCAGCCCGGCGACGCCCCGAGCCACGAGATGGAGCCCGGACGCGGAGCCTGGGTGCAGGTCGTCCACGGCCGGCTCCGGGTGGCCGGAGTCACCCTGGAGGAAGGAGACGGCGTGGGGATCACCGGCGCCGGCCGGCTCGATTTCAACTTCGAGGCGCCGGCGGAGGCGTTGCTGTTCGATGTGCGGATGGAGGTGCCGGTGTTGTGGGAGTGAGGGGAGCGGTCGAAAACCGCAAGCAGGGACCTAAGGGACAGCAAGGACTGCAAGGACAACAGAGACGGCTTGCTTACCCAGTCTTTGTTGTCCTTGAGGTCCCTGCAGTCCTTATGTCCTTTCGACTTCGCCTGACGCGGAAAGGATCACTGCCTGCGAGCCCGCGCACCGCGAGCCTCGGAGCGGACCGGAATCGGCAGCGGCTGAGCCGCGCCGGACCTGCCGACCAGAGCCAGGTAGAGCGCCTTGAAGCACCAGTGCTTCAGATAGCCGAGGGGAGAAAATTTGTTACCCGGTTGCCAATTTTGGTCAGTCAGATCTTCTGCCATAAAGCTCATGAATCGACTCCTTCCTCGGGCGAGCGCCGTTCTCGTCTCTGTACCTCTTGCCTACTTGGTTTGACGAGAGGGATAGACTGCAAAGCGGGGGCCAAGCGCCCGCCGGCGGGGCCGGCGGGGGAAGTCGGTCAATGGATCTCCCGCTGTCTCAGAAAGGCGCGCCGGTCTTGCAGGAGCACTGCGTGAGCCCGTCGGCCGAGCAGATTCCAACATCGCCGCAGTACTCGTATTCGCCGCCCCCGGCGATTCCGCAGATCGAGCCGACCTTCGCTCCGACGCAGATCGACTGGCTGCAGCTCCCGCACTTGGGACCGATGATGGCCTTCAGCAGGCTCTTGGAGGCCGGCGTGCTCGGGAGCTCCGGCGTGGAGGCATTGGCGGCGCACTGGGGCGCCATGGACGCCAGGGGCGCCGCGTGGCTCGGGAGAGGGGCGATCAGGAGGACGGCGGCCAGGAGCAGCAGGGTGATGCCTAGCTTCATCAGGGTCTCCTTTCGTAGCTAAACGGCTATAAGCTATCACACGTTCCTCCCTGGGGAGGTCCTCCGGCCATGCTGAGCCCCCCTGCTCCCCACCCCAGAGAAGTCCCTGGCACCACCCTTGGGGGCACCTTTGGGGGTGAGATAGGCTACTCCGCCATGGACGCGAGCTTCTGGAACACCCGGTACGGCCAGTCGGACTATCTCTATGGAACGGAGCCGAACGACTTTCTGACAGCCCATTCCAGCCTGTTTCCGGAGGACGCGGAGGTGCTCTGCCTGGCGGACGGCGAGGGGCGCAACGGCGTCTACCTCGCGTCCCGCGGCCTGCGCGTCACCGCCGTCGACTCCTCCTCGGTGGGCCTCGAGAAGGCCCGGCGACTCGCGGCCGAGCGCCAAGTCCCCCTTGAGGCCGTCGTGGCCGACCTGGCAGACTGGGATCTCGGCGTAGACCGCTGGGATGGCGTGGTCTCGATCTGGGCGCACCTGCCGCGGGAGATCCGGAGCACGCTCCACCCCAGGATCAGGCGCGCCCTTCGGCCCGGCGGCGTGCTCCTGATGGAGCACTACCATCCCAAGCAGATCCCCTACGGCACCGGGGGACCTTCCGACCCGGCGATGATGCTCACTCTCGCCGAGCTCGAAGGGGATTTCGCCTCCTGGGAGCACCTGCACGTCTTCGAGGGCGAACGCAACGTCCAGGAAGGCGACAAGCATAGCGGCCTCAGCTACGTGACCCAGGCCATCCTGCGCAAGCCGCGCGGCTCGCGCGAGCTCCCCTGACAGCTCTCCGGAGGCAGGACCAGAGCGGGTCGAGGCCTAGGAGGCGGCCGTGGTAACATCCCCCGCCCTCTCCAGGGAAGGCTACGGGCCCGTCCCGTGTTATCCCGGTGGGACCTCCCGGCCCGGGATCCCGGCGGACATTCGCCCGGCCGGGCGCGGAGCGCTTACATCCATGGACATGACGAACGATCCGGTTTCCCAGCGGCGAACCTTCGCCATCATCTCGCACCC
>JAICSG010001136.1 GCA_025937035.1 Thermoanaerobaculia bacterium
CGCCATCTCTACGGCGACGGCCACCCCGAGACGGCCCGCGCACTGACCACCGGCGCCGGCCTCCGGCGGGAGGTGGGCGACGGCGCCTCCGCCCGCCTCCACATCGACACCGCGCTCCAGATCGACCGCGCGGCGCTGGGAGAGACGCACCCCCAGGTGATCGCCGATCTCAACAATCTGGCGGTGCTGGAGCGGGAGATCGGTCAGAGCGCGGCGGCCCGGGATCATTTCCGGGAGGCCCTGGCGCTCTCACAGCAGGTGCTCGGGGAGGATCACCCGCTGACGGCGCAGTTGAGGCGGTCGGCGGCGGAGGGTTAGCAGGAAGGGCTCACACGGACAAACACCGACGACCACCGACCCTCACGGGCTTCCGTGACCGTCCCTGCCCGTCCGTGTTGGTCCGTGCTCGTCCTTCAGCGAGGGGGTGCGGGAACACGCTCTACCGCTTTCCGGTACACGTGCATCCCCGCCGCCAGGTCCTCCACCGCGATCCCCAGGGATTTGAACAATGTGATCTCGTCGTTCGACCGCCGGCCGGGGACCTTTCCTTCGATCACCTCGCCGATCTCTCCGAGGATGTGACCGTCGTCGACCACACCCTCCTCGCGGGCGAGGAGGAAATCGCCGGCCTCGGCCAGCAGGGACTCCCGGCGGTCGGTATACAGGAGCGAGCGCGCGACCGCCGCCGCGTCCAGCTCCCGGGCCTTCGGCGTGCAGGCCCCCACGGCGTTGATGTGGGCTCCCGGCGCGATCCAGTCGCCGAAGAGAACGGCCTCCGTGGCGGCGGTGACCGCGCAGATCAGGTCCGCCCCCTCGACCGCCTCGCGCGCGGTGGACGTCGCTTCCACGGAAAGGCCGGTCCGCTCGGTCTCCTCGGCGGCGAAGCGGCGGGCGCTCTCCGGCCGCCGGCTCCAGACCCGCACCCGGCGCAAGGGGCGCACGGCGCGCATGGCGTCCAGGTGGGTCCGCGCCTGCACTCCGGAGCCCAGGAGGGCCAGATCCCTGGCGTCCTTCCGCGCCAGCACCCGGGTGGCGACCGCGCTGGCCGCCGCCGTCCGGATGGCGGTCACCGAGGCGGCGTCCAGGAGCGCCAGGGGCCTCCCCCGCTCCTGCTCGAACAGCATCACCACTCCCTGATGCGACTCCAGGCCGTGCAGATGGTTCTCCGGCACCACCGTCAGCACCTTGGCCCCGGCGACGGTACCTCCCAGCATTCCGGGCATCATCGCCAGGATGCCGTGGTGGTCCGGCATCCAGTACAGGGTGCGCAGCGGCTGCACGGCCTCGCCCCGGGCCAGAATCCGGAGGGCCTCGTCGACCACCTCGATGCATTCCTCCATGGGCAGGAGGGCTTCGACGTCCTCGCGATCGAGAAAGAGCAGGGATTGGGACATGGGGGGAGTATATGCTTCCCCCCATGACCTTCGTCTCCGATCTCGACCCGCGGCCCCTCTGGAAGCACTTCGACGCCCTCCTCTCGATCCCACGTCCCTCGAAGCATGAGGAGCGGGCCTGCCGCTACGTCATCGAGCGGGCGGAAGCCCTGGGATTGCCCTGGCGTCAGGACGCCACCGGCAACGTGGTGGTCGAGAAGCCCGCCTCGCCCGGCAAGGAGGGGGCGCCGGTCGTGGTCCTCCAGGGGCACCTGGACATGGTGACCGAGAAGAACTCGGGGACGGTCCATGATTTCGACCGCGATCCGATCGTGCCGCGCCGCGACGGCGATTGGGTGAAGGCGACGAACACCACCCTCGGCGCGGACAACGGCATCGGCGCCGCCG
>JAICSG010000287.1 GCA_025937035.1 Thermoanaerobaculia bacterium
AAAGGGCCGCGTTGACGGACGAGGGGGCGCGGTGGGCCCAAGACTTTTCGGGAAGGACGGTCGAGGGGGCTGGATGCGCCCCCGGTTTTTTTGTCTGGACGGAGCAGGGGGCGCTGTGGGCCCTCGACTTTTTTGCTCGCGCCCCAAAAAGGGCGGCGGCTGCCCTTTTTGGGGAAGTTCAACCGTCGTTTCGTGAGAAAGAACCCTGGATCGCAATAATACCGCAGAAGTGGCCGCTCCGCGCAACCGCTCCTACGGCGTCCACACGGACAGTCCGTGAAAGTCCGTGTTCATCCGTGTCAGTCCGTGCTCACCCTTACCCCACAGCTTCCAGCTCCTCCTCCCCGCCCACCCCCGGCCGCCGAATGCCCAGCACCTTCACCTTCTGGTGCAGGTAGGTGCGCTGCACGTCGAGCACCTTGGCGGCGGCGGTGAAGTTCCAGCGGGTGCGGTGGAGGACGCTCTCGATGTACTCGCGCTCGCACTGGGCCTTGAAGTCCTTGAGCGGCACGATCGGCAGCGTGGCGGGGGAGAGCAGCAGGCCGGTCTCCGGCACCCGGGCGGGCTCGAAGAAGGAGGAGGGGAGCTGGTCCGGGGTGAGGGGATCGGCCCCGAAGACCACCAGGCGCTCGCAGAGGTTCCGCAGCTCGCGGACGTTCCCCGGCCAGGCGTAGCGCTCCAGGTAGGGGAAGAGGTCCGGGTCCGCCTGCCGCGGGCGCACCCGGTGCTGGCGGGAGAAGCGGTCCAGGAAGTGGCCGAAGAGGAGCGGGATGTCCTCCCGGCGCTCCCGCAGCGAGGGGACCGCGATCGGCAGGTGGGCCAGCCGGAAGTAGAGGTCCTCCCGGAAACGGCCCGCCTTCACCTCCTCCTCCAGGTTGCGGTGGGTGGCGGTGAGCACCCGCACGTCCACCTGGCGGTCGCGCGTCTCGCCCACCCGCCGCACCAGGCCGTCCTCCAGCACCCGCAGCAGGCGGGACTGCACGGTGAGGTCCATGTCCCCGATCTCGTCCAGGAACAGGGTGCCGCCGTCCGCCTCCTCGAAGAGGCCCGGCTTGGCCGCCTTGGCGTCGGTGAAGGCCCCCTTGGCGTGGCCGAACAGCTCGTCTTCCACCAGGTGATGGGGGATCGCCGCGCAATTGATCTTGATGAACGGCTTCGGGCTCCGGGCGCTCTGCTGGTGGAGGCCGCTCGCCACCAGCTCCTTGCCGGTGCCGCTCTCGCCCACGATCAGGATGCGGGCGTCGGTGGCCGCCGCGCGGGCGATCTTGCGCCGCAGCTCCTCGATGGGCGGCGAGACGCCCAGGATCTCGGACTCCCCCCGTAGGTCGGCCTTGAGCGAGGCCACCTCGCGCTTGAGGGCATGATGCTCCAGGGTGTTGCGGATCGCCTGCAGGAGGCGCTCGCGGCTGAACGGCTTCTCGATGAAGTCGTGGACGCCGAGCCGCAGGGCCTCGACGGTCTCGCTGATCGAGGCCTCGCCCGAGATGATGATCGTAGGGGGGAAACGCCGGGCGGCGGCCAGGCGGCGGACCAGGTCGACCCCGCTCATGCCGCGCAGGCGGACGTCCAGGAGCAGGAGGTCGGGGAGGGTGCACCGGGGGTCTTCCAGGTGATTGGAGGCCTCCTCGGCCGAGCCGAGGGCCTGGGGGGCATACCCCTCCTCGCGAAGCTGGAGGAGGAGGCTGGCGCGGATCTTCTCGTCGTCCTCGACTATCAACAGGCGGCTCATGCGGCGGCGTCCTCCACGCGGCGGGGGAAGGTGAGTCGGAAGGTGGTGCCCGCGCCGGAGCTCGACCGCAGCTCCAGGTCCCCGCCGTGATCGAGCAGGATCTTCTTGCAGATGGCGAGCCCCAGGCCCATCCCCTCGCCCACGCGGCGGGTGGTGGCGTAGGGCTCGAAGACGCGGGAGCGGATCTCGGGCGCGATGCCGGGGCCGTCGTCGGCCACGTCCAGCCAGACGCTGCCGGACCCTGCCTCGCCCCCCCGCAGGGTCACCGTGCCCCGCTCCTCGCCCGCGGCGCGGATGGCCAGCGAGCTGTTGTCGCACAGGTTCACCAGCACCTGCCGGAGCATGTCGCGGTCGAGGGCGGCGGGCAGGGGCTTGCCGGGCGGCTCGAAACGGAGCTCCAGATTGGGCCAGGCGGCGGCGAAGGTGGTGACGAATTCCTCCACGACTTTCCCGAGGTCGTGCACCTGCGGGCGGGGCTGGGGGAGGCGGGCGAAGGAGGTGAACTGCTGGGTGAAGCGGCCGAGCCGCTCCAGCTCCTCGCCCACGCTGCGGGCCACCTGCCGGACCTCCTCCGAGTCGAGCAGCCGCTCCAGACGCGTCAGCTCCAGGCGGGCGGCGGTGAGCGGGGTGCGGATCTCGTGGGCGTGCCGGCGGGCGGTCTCCTGCCAGCCGGAGAGGTTCTTGAGAGAGGCCAGGCGCTTGCGGTCGCGGGCCATGGCGCGCGAGGTGTCCTCGATCATGCCGGCGATACGGCCGATCACGTCCCGCCTGCGGTCTCCGATCTCCAGATCCTCCTCGCCGTCCGAGAGGGCGATCAGGCCCAGGCGCAGGCGCTCCAGCCGGGCGTCGAGCCGGCCCTGACGGAGCAGGTGGAGCCCGCCGGCCACGGCCAGCACGGCGAACACGGCGGCGAGCACGATCATCTCCCACCGCCGGGTGATCTCCGGCCGGTTGTGCTCCAGGATGCGGAAGTGGTTGAGCAGGGCCTCGGTGGCCTCGAAGCGGGCGTGGTACTGGTCCCGGTGCTGGGGGTCGAAGCGGGCGAGGGCCTTCTGATCCGCCATCGAGCGCTCCAGCTCGGAGGCGATCTCGGGCTGCACGCCCAGGCGGAACCAGGGCCCGGAGATCTCGCGGTCGAAGAGCCAGAGCACCGCGGCGGCGGCGAGCAGCATGCCGCAGAGGGTGGCGGCGGCGGAACGCAGATTCATCGCTTCTTCCCCTGGGGAACCGGCAACTTCCAGGCGTATTCGAGCAGGGAGGGGCGGCCGATCGAGGTGGCCATCAGCAGGTTGATCACCTGGCTGAACGACTCGGGCTGATCCTCGACCGCGTCGGAGACCGCGCCGGCGCTGCCGGACTTCTCGGCGGAGAGCGCCTGGGAAAACCAGCGCTGGGTGTCGAGCTGCTCGGCCTGGGAGAAGGGGATCACCTTCAGCCTCACGTCCACCGCCGTGGCCCCCGTGGCGGGCCCGCGGATCAGCACCAGCCGGGCCTCGCGCCACCACTCGGCGAGCTTCTCGAAGGAGGGGAGAGTCACCCGGGCGGCGTGGCCGGAGGCGTCGATGCGCGTCACGATGTAGATCTCGTCCCACAGGTCGTAGCGGACGTCGACCCGGGCCGCGCCCTTGAGCTTGCCGCCGGCCGCGCGGGCCGTGGCCTCGAAGGCGAAGCTGGTGGTGAGCCCCGTGCCGAGCTGCTTGCGCACCTCCTCCTCGCCCAGGATGGGAGGGAGGCGGGAGAGGACGAGCCCCTCCCGCGCCGCCTCCAGCGCCGGCGCCGGCGGCGTGGCCGGAGCGGCCCGCAGAGCGGCGGGCGCCAGCGCCAGCAGCAGCAGGAGCCACGCCCGGGCCTCCCTCATCGATCTCCCTTCCGGAAATTCACGTAGCTGAGGCTGACCCGCGCCCGCCCCCAGGCGTTGCGGAACACCAGGCCGGTGTGTACGGCGATCCGCCGCAGCGGGCTCGGCGGGATGTGGGGGGAGACCGTCTCGGCGCCCACCTCGACCCCGCTCTCCAGGCGGACGTCGTTCAGATCTCCCGCCTTCCGCGAGCGGCGGAGAGTGACGGCGTGATCCACCCCCACGGAGCCGCCGTAGGTGTCGGCGTGGCTGTTCGCCACGTCACCCTTGAGATCGAGAGTCTCCACGCGGGAGCGCCCGGCGGAGATCCGGCACTGCACGGAGACCGTCTGCCGGGGCGTCACCGGCCAGTGTTGGATGACCGAGAGCGCCCCCACCACCTGCTCGGAGCGGAGCGAGGAGGCCGTGCTGCTGGCCAGCGTCTCCAGGGTGAGGGGATCGACCACGTAGAGGACCAGGTCCCGCGCCGCGAACCGGGAGGCTTCGAGCCCGGCGGAGACGCTCAGGCCCCGGGTGGGGACGACGGGGTCGTCGCTGGTGTCCCACACCCACTTGGCCTCGGCCCGGCGGTAGCTCAGATTCTCGCCGGTCATCGAGCGGAAGCCTTCCGGCACGCCGGGCGGCACCAGCACCTCCTCCTGGGTGCCATGGTCCCCCTGGCGCTCGCTCGCCGCGAATTGGATCGACTGCGGGCCGCTCAGGGGGATGGAGAGGCCGAGCGAGAAGCGGATGGTCGGGCCGAACGACCAGGAGGAGAAGGTGGGATCGAGCCCGAGGGGGAGCACCTCGGTGACGCAGCAGGCGTCGCGGGAGATGCCGGCGCTGGCGAGGATGCCGCGGTGGAAGAGGTCGTACTGGGTGAAGCCCACCTGGCCCCCCTCCTGGCTGTCCACGGCCGCGAACACCACCCCGGAGCGCCCCACGAAGAGGCGCGCCCCGGCGAGCCCCACGAGCGCCACGCTGGAGCGGTCGCCGCGGAAGGTCTCGTCCCGCAGCACCACGGGCTGCTCGAAGGCGAAGGCGCGCACCCAGGCGTCATAGAAGAACCACCGCGCGGGCTCCACCTCGATGAGCAGCTCGTAGGCACCGCGCCGGCTCCCCTTGCGCAGGGAGAAGGTGGCGTCGAGCACGAAGGGGAGGCGGTGCACCCGGTAGACGGCCTGGCGGAGCTGGTCCTCGGTGTAGAGCCCGCCCGGCCGCAGCAGGATCTCCGCGCGGACGATGTTGGCCGCGGCCTGCTTGGGTCCCTCGACGGTGATCTTCTCGATCAGGAAGCGGGCCGGCTCCTGCGCCGGCTCCTCGCCCCAGGCGGGCATCCCGCCGGCCAGGAGGAGGAAGAGGATCGCGATCGCGCGCGGGGACAGCGGGAAAAGCTTCAACGCTCAGCTCCTTCGGTGTTGGCCGAAATATTGGCCGCGGACCGGAATCGTCGTGGCACCAGGGCCTTGCCCAGGGCAAAGGCGATGCCGGGCGCCGTCCCCTCCCCGTGGATAGGAGCCAAGCTCAGGCAAAGAAAGCGGTTGCGCCGCTTTCCCGAAGACCGCGGACAGGGGCCGCGAGCTGTGGAGACGATGGTGCCCCTCCCAAAAGCGTATGGGGAAGCATACACCTGTCGGGCAAGGAGACCCTCACCCTCGCGTCAGCTGGGCCACCGCCCGCTTGATGCCGCCGGGGGTGAGGTCCTCCATGGGGAAGACCTCGCCGACCTTCTTGATCGTGGTGCGGCCGTAGGCGTCCGGCCAGAGCTCCTTGGGGATGGGATTGAGCCAGATGGCGTGACGGAAGCGGTCGCGCAGGCGCTCCAGCCAGCGCAGGCTGGTCTCGGACTCCTCGTCGCGATTGTCCCCAAAATAATAGAGGGAGCCGCCGGGATAGATCAGCTCCTCCGGAGCCATGGAGGCGTCGCCGAGGATGATCAGGCGCGTGTCCTGCGAGCGCCTCAACAGCTCCGGCACGGGGAGCGGCTGCCGGCGGTACACGTCCTTATAGACCGCGCTGTAGACCGTGTTGTGGAAGAAATAGGTGGAGCAGCGCTTGATGCGGTCGCGGATCTTGGCGAAGAGCAGGCGGGTGAGGTCGACGTGCGGGAGCATCGAGGTGCCGCCATTGTCGATCAGCAGGACCACCTCGATGCGGTCGAGCAGGTCGCGGCGGAAGACGAGATCGATCTCGCCGCCGTTGCGCGCGCTCTGATAGATCGTGGCGTCGAGGTCGAGCTGATCGCGCGGGCCCGCGGGGGTGAGC
>JAICSG010000585.1 GCA_025937035.1 Thermoanaerobaculia bacterium
CACCGCACGAGCCGGATCGTGGAATGGCTCCGGCGGGGGAATGGGTTCCGTCTCGCTCTGTCGGCCGCCGCCGGGCTCTGCGGCGTGCTGCTCCGCGACTGGAGCGGCGGGCTGATCTTCCCCTTCACCCCCGCCATCTCGCTCACCGCCGGCCTCCTCTTCGGCTGGCTGGGCATCGCCGGCACCGCCGTGGGCCAGCTCGCGGCGGTCTGGATCACCCACCGAAGCTTTTCCGACGCGCTGATCTTCTCGCTCTCCTTCGCCCTCACCGGCATCGCCGGCTGGGCGATCTTCCGCTACGTGCCCAAGCTCGGGCGCGGCCTGCTCAACCTCCGCTCCTACCTCTGGACGCTGGCCGCGGCCTTCCTGGGCAGCACGGCCGGCGGCGTGCTGACGCTGGTCTCGATCGGTCCTGAAGAGCAGACGCCGGGGATGTGGGTCTGGACCTGGCTGACCGGCGCCCTGGTCAGCACCGTGCTCCTGGCGCCCCCCATCCTGCTCCTCTTCGACCGCTACGGCCGGCGCTGGATGGTGCCCCTCTCCGGCGAGTTCCGCGGGGAGAGGCGGCGGGAGAGCGAGATTCTCGGCACCGGTGAGGAGACGGTGATCCTCTCTCCGGAGCCGTCCCCCCAGGCCCGCAAGGGGGTGAAGGACCTCCTGCTCGGCTCCTGGATGGTGCTGGCCGCGGCGGCGGCGGGGCTCGTGCTGGTCTGGCTGCTGCCGCGGGGCAACGAGTGGACCACGCTCGTCTATCTCCTGCCGATCCTCTGGGCCGCCCTCCACTACGGGCTGCGCGGCGGCGTCCTGGCCGCCTCGGGGAGCGGCGTCTGCCATCTGCTGGGGCTCGCGGGCCTGGTGGTCCTGGTCGGCGTGCCCGGGCTCGGCCGCGAGGTCTGGAGCGGGCGGGCCGATCTGCTGATCCTCTCCGTGGCGGGAGCCCTCGTGGGGTGGTCGCGCCAGCGGGAGCTGCGGCTGCGGGAGGAGCTGATCGAGTCGAACCGGCTTTTGCGGCGGGATCTCGTCCGCGTCTCGGACGCCCTGATGCAGGCGGTCGAGGCCAAGGACTCCTACACGGGCGGCCATCTGCGGCGGGTCAGCGAGTACGCGGTGGCGGTGGGGCAGAAGCTCGGGCTGCGCGGCCGGGACCTCGAGACCCTGCACTACGCGAGCCTCCTGCATGACGTGGGTAAGCTGGGGGTCCCCGAGTCGGTGCTGCGCAAGGAGGGGCCGCTCGACGACCACGAGACCGGGCTGATGCGGCAACATCCGGAGATCGGCGCCAGGATGCTGGAGCGGCTGGAGCTCCTGCGGGGCGCGGCGCCGCTCGTCCTCCACCACCAGGAGCGCTTCGACGGCGAGCTCGATGGCCAACATCCGGGCTATCCGAAGGGGATCGCCGGGGAGGACATCCCGCTCGGCGCCCGCGTCATCGCGGTCGTCGACGCCTTCGATGCCATGACCACGACCCGCCCCTACCGCGAGGCCCTGTCCATGGAGGAGGCCGCGGCCGTGCTGCGCCGGGAGCGGGGGCGGCAGTTCGATCCGCGGGTGGTGGACGCCTTCCTCGATTCCCTCGCCGAGCGTCCGTGGCAGCCGTGAAATACCAGGATTGGGCCTCCCTCGACCGGCACCTCGCCCAGGTGTGGGGTTGCCGGATCTGCCCCACGGTGGAGCCGCCGCCGGTGGCCGCGAGGCCCGACTTCTGGCCGCGCCTGATGCTGGTGGGGCAGGCGCCGGGGCCGCGCGAGGTGGTCGAGCAGCGGCCGTTCGCCTACACGGCGGGATCGCGCCTGTTCGCCTGGTTCAACCGGCTGGGGGTCTCCGAGGAGGAGTTCCGGCGGCGGGTCTGGATGTGCGCGGTGATCCGCTGCTTTCCCGGCCGTGCGCCCCAGGGCGGCGACCGGGTCCCCAGCCCTCTGGAGATCGCCAACTGCGCGCCCTATCTGGAGGAGGAGATCCAGCTCATCCGTCCGGCCACGGTGCTCGCCGTGGGCCAGCTCGCCATCAAGAAGTTTCTTCCCGAAAACGTGCCTTTACAGGAGCGGGTGGGGAAGGCGTTTCCGGTCAGCCACGAGGCGATCGAATTTGACGTGATCCCCCTGCCGCACCCCTCCGGCCGGAGCACGTGGCTGGTCAAGAAGGAGAACCAGGAGCTGCTGAATCGGGCGCTGGAGCTCTTGCGGGGGAGTGTGGGGTGGCGGGAGACGTTCGGGTAGGCTACTTCGGCGATTTCACCCGTCTCGCCTCCACCAGCAACTCCCGCACCCGTTCGACCGGAATCGCCTCGACGGTATGCCCCTGGTAGCCGGTGATGGTGTGTGCACCCTACGATCTGTGGCTGTGTAGCATACAACCGGCGTGAGGTGCCGAAGGGTCCTCCACGGGCCCCCGCGAATTCCGCTCCGAAATCTCGTTGGGCCACCGCCGCCCTTTGAGATCCCGGTATGGAGTCTCGGAGGGCCGCCTCCGCCCTCCGAGATCCCGGTTCGGAATCTCAGAGGGCAGCCGCTGCCCATCGAGATTTCCATCTGGGATCTCGCAGGGCAGCGACCGCCCAACGAGATTTCGGTTCGGGATCTCGGAGGGCAGCCGCTGCCCAACGAGATTTTCATTCAGGATCTCGGAGGGCAGCCGTTGCCCTCCGGGATTTTGGAGCGTCCCCTCGGAGGGCGGCGGCTGCCCTCTGAGGGGATGCGGTGGAATCTCGTTGGGCCATCGCCGCCCTCCGAGATCCGCGATCCCCGGATTCATGGGCGCTGTGCACGAATCAAAGGGCGCCCCGCGCGGAGAAGAGGGGCGCGTCGCGAACCCCAGGCTTTACGCCCGCGTCCCTTCGGGGCTGAGCTCAGAAACGCTACTGAGACCGCTCCAACCCCGCCGGCCGCAGCGACCTTTCGACCATCCCCAGAGCCCCATCCACCACCAGCGCCAGCAGCGCCGCCGGGATCGCCCCGGAGAGGATCATGGCGCTGTCCGCGAGTTGCAGCCCGGTCACGATCGGCTCTCCCAGGCCTCCGGCGCCGATGAAGGCGGCCAGGGTGGCGGTGCCGACGGTGATCACGGCGGCGGTGCGCAGGCCGGCCATCACCACGGGCGCGGCGAGGGGGAGGCGGACCTGGCGGAGGATCTGGCCCGGGGTCATGCCGAGCGCTGTCGCGGCTTCGACGGCCCTGGGATCGGCGTCCCGCACCCCTGTGTAGGTGTTCCTCACGATGGGGAAGAGCGAGTAGAGCCAGAGCGCCACGATGGCGGGAACGGCTCCCACGCCCAGGAGCGGGATCATGAAGGCCAGCAGGGCCAGCGAGGGGACGGTCTGGAGGAGGCCGAGGAGGCGGATGACCGTCTCCGCCCAGCCCCGGTGCCGCTCCAGCCAGAGCCCCAGGGGGATCGCGATCAGGGCTCCCAGCAGCAAGGCCGCCGCCGAGAGGCCGAGGTGCTGGAGGGTCAGGCGGCCGAGATCCTTCCGCGCTCCCCAGAGGTAGGCGAGGACGCCGGGCTTGCGGGTCGACTTCTCCGGCGCGGCTTTCTCGTTCTGGGCGAGGCCGATCGCGCGGAGGGCGTCCCGCGCTACGACAACCTCGCTCTCATGCTTCTCCTGGAGGCGCAGGTTGTAGCCGCGCATGGCGTCCTCGCTGAGCGAGCCGGCGAGGAGGCCGAG
>JAICSG010000003.1 GCA_025937035.1 Thermoanaerobaculia bacterium
GCCTCAGCAGCAGCCGCAGACCGAGGAGCGCCGCCGTCCGCCGGAGAATCGCCAACCTGCCGAGGAGCGCAAGCCCCCGGCGGACCGCGAGCGCAGCGTGAGGCCGGCCCCGGAGGTCGGCGGCGGCGCGCCCGCGCCGAGGCCGGAGCGCCAGCCGGCGGTCGTCGAGCCCAGGCCGGAACGCCAGCCCCAGGTCCAGGAGCGGCGGCAGCCGGAGCCCAGGCCGCAGGTCCAGGAGCGGCGGCCGCCCGAGCGGCAGCCGGAGGTGCAGGAGCGGCGGCCGCCGGAGCGTCAGCCGGAGGTGCGGCGGGAGGAGAAGCGGAAGCCGGAGGAGGACAAGAAGCCGCCGCGGTAGCGCGCCTCCCCGCCCGGGCATCAATGCCCGGGCTACGTGGGAAACGAAAAGCCCCCTGAAGGGGGCTCCTGAAGAAGGGTCTTTCCAGGGAGCCGGGTTCACCCGGCTTTTCGTTTTCAGCGTAGCCCGGGCATTGATGCCCGGGCGGCCGTTTCGCCCCGTTCCCATTCGCGGCTACAATCACCCCCTCCATGCGCTCCTCCTCTCTGCTCCGCATCCTGTTCATCCTCTATTGCATCGAGGTCGGCACCGGCCTCGTGCTGGCGCCGTGGAGCCCGGTTTGGGACAAGATCATGATGGCTCTCCCCTGGGAGACCCTGCGCGCCTTCGGCCTCTATCCCGTCGTCCGGGCCACGGTGACCGGCTTCGGGCTCATCCACCTCGTCTGGGGCGCCCACGATCTCGACGACCTTCTCTTCCGGCGCAGCACCCGTGCCCCTGAGGTCTAGCCTGCTCGCGATCAGCGACCGGGCCTCTCTGGCGGTCCCCATGGCCGGCTGGCTCGCCGCCCTTGGCGCCGCCGGGATCGGCGCCGTCCAGATCCGGGAGAAGGACCTCGACGACCGCGACCTCTATGATCTCGCCCGGCTCGCCCGGACGGTCCTGCCGGCCTCGGCCCGCCTGCTGGTCAACGGCCGGCTCGACGTGGCCCTCGCCGCCGGCGCGGACGGCGTCCACCTGCCCGCCGACGGCGTGCCGGTGGCGGCGTTGCGGACGCGGTTCGGGGAGGCGGTCCTGATCGGCCGCTCCACCCATACGGTCGAGGAGGTCGAGCGGGCGCGGGACGAGGGGGCCGACTACGTGACCTTCGGCCCGGTGTTCGCTACGCCGGGAAAGGGAGCTCCCGTGGGCCTGGAAGGGCTCGCCCGCGCCACGGCGGTGGGGGTTCCCGTTCTCGCGCTGGGTGGCGTTACACTAGAGCGGCTCGAGGAGCTGGCCGGGGCGGGAGCGGCGGGGGTCGCGGCCATCCGCCTGTTTCAATCGACGCAGGACCTGACGGAGGTGGCGCGGACCGCCCGCGAAGTCTTCGGCCGCGCGTAAGAGGAGACCTTTACATGTCCGATGCTCACTCCCCGGAGGCCTCCCAGACCCTCGCCTCCCGGTTCCGCAAGCTCCGCTACCTGCTGGTCTCCCTCGCGGTCATCGTGATCGACCAGTGGACCAAGTGGCTGGTCGAGGTCCACCTCCCCCACCACACCACCCGCCCGGTGATCCCCGGGCTGTTCAACCTGACCCACGTGCGCAACACCGGCGTCGCCTTCGGCCTCTTCGCCTCGGACGGCACCGGCGGCGGAGGCGGCTGGCTGCTGACCCTCCTGGGCCTCGGGGCCCTGATCGCGGTCGGCCTCTACTTCTGGTACACGCCGTCGCGCGACCGGGTGCTGCTGGTCGCCCTGGCCCTGGTGGTGGGGGGAGCGGTCGGCAACCTGATCGACCGCGTGTCGAGCGGCGCGGTGACCGACTTCCTCGACGTCTACCTCGGCCTCCACCACTGGCCCTCCTTCAACGTCGCCGACAGCGCCATCTCGATCGGCATCGTGCTGATGGCGATCGACAGCTTCCGGCCGCGGCACCACCACGAATCGACCGCCGCGGCGCCCGTCACGGAGTGATCTGGAAAATCGAGCGGGAGGCGGCGGGAGAGCGGCTCGACCGCCACGTGGCCGCCCGCCTCGACGTCCCCCGCAACCAGGTCCAGCGCTGGATCGCCGAGGGCCTCGTACAGGTCAACGGCCGCGAGGCCAAGCCCTCCACCCCCCTCGCCGCGGGCGATCACGTCGAGTGCTCCCCGCCGGAGCCCAGGGAGGAGCGGGTCCTCCCCGAGCCGGGGGATCTGCGGGTGCTCCACGAGGACGGCGAGATCGTGGTGCTCGACAAGCCGGCGGGGCTGACCGTCCATCCGGGAGCGGGCCGCACGACCGGCACCCTGGCCCACCATCTCCTCGACCGCTATCCGGAGATGGCCGGGGTGGGCGGGGCGGGCCGGCCCGGGATCGTCCACCGGCTGGACCAGGGGACGAGCGGCGTCCTGGTGGTGGCGCGCACGCCGGCCGCCTACGCCCGCCTCTCGCGGGCCTTCGCCTCGCGGGAGGTCTCGAAGCTCTATCTGGGGATCGCCTACGGCGCTCCCTCCCCCGCCGCCGGGACCATCGAGGCGCCGATCGGCCGGCATCCGCAGCGGCGGCAGGAGATGGCCGTGGTCTCGAGGGGGAGGCCGGCGGTCACCCACTACCGGACGCTGGCCGCGGCGGCCGGGATCTCGCTGCTGGAGATGGATCTGGCGACCGGCCGCACGCACCAGATCCGGGTGCACCTGAAGCACCTCGGCCATCCGCTGGTGGGCGATCCGGTCTACGGCGAGGCGCGCTGGAAGGGGCTCCCCCGCCCCGTCCAGGCGCCGCTGCGCGATTTTCCCCGCCCGGCTCTCCACGCCTGGCGGATCGCCTTCCGGCACCCCGCCACGGAAGAGCTCCTCCGCTTCGAGGCGCCGGTGCCGGAAGACCTCAGGAGCTTGTGGGAGCGGGTGACAGGGAGGGCTTTCCCCGCATCTCCACCCGGCCCTTGAAGAAGGCCCCCTCGGCGATGACGATCCGCGGCGCGGCGATGTCCCCTTCGAGGATCCCCGAGGCGGCGACCTCCACGCGGTCGGACGCCGCCACGTTCCCGGTCACCCTCCCGCTGATGCGCACCACGGGCGCCGCGACCGGCCCCTCCACAATCCCCTCGATGCCCACGGTCACCGTGGCGTCCACCCGCACCTCCCCCTGGATCTGGCCCTCGATCAGCAGCTCGGTCGAGCCCGTCACCGCGCCCTGCAGGAGGGTGCCGGCGGCGATGTGGGTGAGCTGGCGCCGGGAGCTCTGAGGATCGGACGGTCCGGAGGTGGCGGGAGCGGGGGTGGTCCCGCGGTGGAAGATCGACACGGCCTCAGACGAAGACAGAAGCGAAGCGGTTGGAGCGGGCAACGGGACTCGAACCCGCGACATCAAGCTTGGGAAGCTTGCACTCTACCAACTGAGTTATGCCCGCCCGATGGATCGAGCGAGGGAAATCTAGCCGAGCCGGGCGGCGGGGTCAAGTGGGCCCCCCGCCGCGAGACAAACAGGCTATACTCAGATCCATGTACGGATCAGGATCGGGTCGAGGCCGCGACACTGTGGAAAGCAAAGACTCCCTCTACTTTTTCCCCGATCAGAAAATCACCGAGCAGGAGCTCTTCCATCTCCTTCACCAGGGGACCCCGGAGCAGCGCGCCTGGGTCATCTCCCATCTGCTGCGCTACGCCCAGTGGGACGACATCTGGACCTATGTGACCCGCGACGAGGTCCGCGACATCTTCCCCACTCTCGATCTCCCCGAGAGCCTGCGCCAGGCCTGGGGACGGATGCTCAAGGTCGAGGCCCCCGTCGGCTGACGGGGCCCCTACAGCCTGAGCCGCAACGCCACGATCTGCGTCTTCTCGAGCGGATTGAAGTTGTTGTCGCTCACCAGCACCAGGGTGCGCGAGCCGTCGGGGAGCGGCGGGCCGAAGGCCATCCCCTCGATGTTGTCCGGCACGAACCCGGACCGCGCGAAGTCGTAGACCAGGGTCTTCCGGACCGGCGTCCAGCTCTGTCCTGCCAGCGACTCCACCCCTGAGACGTCGGTGGCGCCCGCGAGCGAGATCCGGAAGATCTGGATCGCCAGCCCCCGCCCCTCGACGAATTCCCTCTCCAGGGCCAGCAGGTCGCCGCCGGGGAGGGCTAGGAGGTCCGAGAGGCCGCGGGTCTGGAAGCCGGCGCCCGCCCTCTGCCGGAGGGGCTCCACCTCGTAGACGAATTGGGCCTCCGGCACGAAGCCGCCGTTCCGCCGCTCGTAGCGCAGGAGGCGGACCGGGCTGGGCCGCGCCAGATCCTCGGGGGCGTCCTGCTGGAGGGCCCGCTCGTTGGCCGTCCACAGCACCTCCCCGCCGGGCGCCAGGGTCAGGCTCTCGAAGCCCAGGTTGTTGCGGATCCCCCGCCCCTGCCTCCCGGCCAGGAACAGGTCCGGCACCGGCAGCGATCGAAGCGTCCGGCCGTCGGGCGAGAATTCGCGGATCGACGGCTCGGTCTCGGAGGAGATCAGCATCTCTCCCGAGGGCTCCAGGGCCAGCCCCTCGCCGTCGAAATTCTTGCCATTGAATCCCGCGAGCGGAATGGCCGCGATCGGCACCTCCAGCGGCGTCTTGCCCGGCGGCGGCGCCACCCCGCTCTCGCTCACCGCGAAGGCCAGCCGGAAGACCCGGGCCGGCTTCTCTCCCTCGTTGTCCACCACCGCGAGATACGTGCCGTCCGCGGCGCGGGCGATCGCCGACAGCCCTCCGACCCGGAAGCCGCCCACGGTGGCGCCGAAGGGGACGATCAGCGGGCCGGAGCCGAGGAGGGAGAGGGGCTCCGCGTGGGGCGCCAGCCCGGGTGGTGGCGCCAGGGCGTGGGGCGCGCAGGAGCCGGCCGCGAGCGCCAGGGCCAGGAAGAGCGCGCCGCGCCGGGCGCTCATCGCGGCGCCGGCACGAACTGGACCTCGAACATCTTGGGCCAGAGCTTGCCGGTGATCAGGAAGGTCTTCGTCTTCGGATTCCAGGCGATGCCGTTGAGCACGTCCGTCTTCTGCCGCTCCTCGGGAGTGAGCAGGCCGGAGGCGTCGATCACCCCCGTCACCCGGCCGGTCTTGGGATCGATGCGCAGGATGTGGTCCGTCTGCCAGACGTTGGCGTAGACCAGGCCGTCGACGCATTCGAGCTCGTTGAGCTCCCGGGCCGGCTGGCCGGAGAGCGTGACGTTGAGGATCGACTCGACGGCGAAGGTCTTGGGGTCGCGGAAGGTCAGGCGGTCCGAGCCGTCGCTCATTACCAGGCGGGTGCCGTCGTAGCAGAGCCCCCACCCCTCGCCGTCGTAGCGGAATTCCCCCACCTCCTTGAAGTCGGCGCGGGTGTAGACGAAGGCCTTCTCCGTCTGCCAGGTGAGCTGGATCAACCGGTCCCCGGCCAGCGCCAGACCCTCGGCGAAGTACTCATAGGGGATGTCCAGCTTGCGCTTGACCGTGCCGGTTTTGGGATCGACCTCGCGCAGGCTCGACCTGCCGTTGAGCCCCGTGCTCTCGAACAGGGTGTCGCCGTCGAGCACCAACCCTTGAGTGAACGCCGCCGGATCGTGGGGCCGGGTCGAGAGGACCTCCACCTTCAGTTGCTCGGGCACATCCGGCGTGACCACCGCCGGGGCGGTGGCCCCGGAGGCGGTCTCGGGCTCCGGACGTGGGGAGGAGCGCAGAAACCAGAGGGCGGCGAGAACGATGACGGACATAAGAAGCAGGATCATAGCCCAACGCGGAATGCTGCGGGCCGTCCCGGTCGTCTGCGGTTGGACGTAGGTTGCTCGTTTACGGCCCATATCGGAGACTCTTCCTTTCGAGAAAGCAACAGGCGGCAGCGGCCTTGACACCGGCAGTGAAGCCTTCTAGTATTCGTCTCGGAGGCTTTGCTGGGTAACTGGCATTGCCTTTTCTTTTTTCTCCACTCGCTCCTTCTCTTCACGCGGCCGAAGATCCTCAATAAGCGTGAAGCTCCAGATCGGAAAGTCCGGCTGCTCAGGTCGCTTTACGCGGTAACGCAACTCGCGCACGAGCTCACCCAGGAAATCCAGCTCTTCGCGACGGTCTCCATCCATGGAGCCGAAGCGGATACCCCACGCAATGATGTAGGCCACCAAGTCCGCGATCTGGATCGCCGTGGTGAGCTCGCTATGCACGAAGAAGGGCTCAGGGATAACCCGGGCGGCTCTCAGGCGTCCTCTCAGGGTATTCCGAAAATACAAGGACATCTGATCCACTAGAACATGGCATCGAGAGCGCTCCAGCTCATCGAAGATGACGAGCCCAAGCTCCCCTACCTTACTTTCTTCAAGGAAGTAGAAGAATCTCTCGAAAAGATAGGCATAGTCCTTACGGAGGAACCCGCCCGCCGGACGTGGCGCGCTCCTCGGTACGATCGAGGCGAACGCCCGGACGTAGTGACTCACGCAAAGCTCTAGAACCCTCGTGACAAAGGCGATTTTCGCCTGCGCCAGGGCGGTCAGCTCGGCTCGCGTGGTCCTACTCGAGGCCTGATGACCTTTCGCTTTCTCTCCCTTCTCAAGGCAGCTTTGCGCCAACTTCCGTCGTTCCTGCGGATCGAGCGAGGGAAGCTGGGCGGCAAGACGGAATGTCTTCCGTTTCAGGAGGCTCTTCCCTTTGAGCTCAAGAGCCCCGGCGGCGATCCGGCGGCCAAAGTGCTCGATTTCCGCCTCCTGGATGCGGCAGACGAGATTCCAGAGGTGCTGGTCCTGGATCGCTACTCCAGCCAGCACCTCATAGGGGGAATCGTGCTGATCGACCCCCGATTCATCTACAAACAGTAGATAACTCAAGGGTTTGGCTCATCCTCCCCAGGAGCACTCCTCCATCCCGCCCAGCAACCCGTCGTCCGGCATGCCGATCGGCTGGCCCGGGGGCGCCGCCGGCGGCTCGGGGCGCTTGGCGGCGTCCTCCACCCCGCGGCGGTCGAGATAGCGGTCGATCTCGCGGGCGAGGAAGGCGTCGTTGGCCGCCTCGGCGCCGGTGCCCCCCTTCTTCCCCAGCCGGCCCGCCAGCGAGTGGAGCTCGGCGTCCACCCGCGAGCGCACCCCCGGCGCCGCCATCGGATCGCGCGAGAGGTCGATCAGCCGCCGTACCAGCACCCACTGCTCGGTGCGCCGCACCTCCGCCAGCCGCTCGGACTTCGGAGCCCCGCCGCCGAACACCCGGCCCTCCATCCCCTTCAGCACCTCCTCCAGGCCCGGCAGCGACGGATCGCGGCGATGGAAATCCACCAGCCGGGCGGTCCGCTGAGGGTTGAGCAGCAGCCGCACGGCCATGTCCGCCCCGGTGGCGGCGGCCGAGAGGGGATCGAAGGTGGGCGAGGTCAGGCCGGCGAACATCTCCTCGTTCGGGTTGTACTCGTCCGGCCGCGGCAGCAGCAGATCGACGATCGAGTCCGGCAGATCGAGCGTCTCGGGAGAGAGCACGTCCAGGATCGCCGCCAGAGCCTTCCGCTGCGCCGCGCCGTCCACCGGCTTCGACGGCGGCTGGCCGTCCCCCCGCAGGGCGAAGGTGTACTGGAGCCCGCCCACCACCTTGGAGGCCGCCTCCAGCTGATAGCGGTGGTGGAAGTAGAGGGGCACCAGCACCTCCTGGAGCAGGGCCAGCGGCTGCCCCGGGGCGACGTTGTGCTCGCCGAAGTGGGCGAGGCCGATGCGGCGCACCGCCAGCTCGTGGCGCAACCCCTCGGCGGCGTCCGGCCCGTTGTCCCAGAGATGGGTGATCGGGCTGGCCGAGCCCTCCGGCCGGGCGTCCTGGTCGGTGAGGAAGATCAGCCCCTTCGACAGCCCCTCCTTCATGATCGCGTCGAGCCCCGCCTTCTCGTCCGTCCCCGGCGGAAATTCCGTGTAGCCGTAGCGGATGGCCTGGATGTCCCAGGCGCCCATGCCGGTGGCGTAGACGTTGGAGAAGTCGAGCTTGCCGTCCTTGATGCCCACGAGCGGCGCCGGATAGTCCATCACCGAGGCGCGGCCGTAGGTGGAGGCGGCGAAGTTGTGGGCGAGCCCCAGGCTGTGCCCCACCTCGTGCGCGGCGAGCTGGCGGATGCGCCGGAGGGCGAGCTGCACGGGATCGTCCGGCGCGCCGGTGCCCGTCTTGTCCGCCCCCTCCAACCCCTCGAAGATCAGCCGGTCCTGGCGCACCCGCAGCGAGCCCGGCGTGACGTGCCCCTTGAGCAGCTCCCCCGTGCGCGGATCGGTCACCCCGCCGCCGTAGGACCAGCCGCGGGTCGCGCGGTGCACCCACTGGATGACGTTGTAGCGCACGTCGAGCGGGTCCGCCCCCGGCGGCAGCACCTTCACCTGGAAGGCGTCGATGAACCCGGCCTTGTCGAACGCCTCCTTCCACCAGCCCGCCCCCTCGATCAGCGCGCTGCGGATCGGCTCCGGCGCGCCGGGATCGACGTAGTAGACGATCGGGTTCTTCACCCGCGAGCGCGCCGCCGTGGGATCGACCTTCTCCAGGCGGTGGCGGCTGAGAGAGCGGACGTCGACCGGCGCGGCGATGGGCGCCGCGTAGTCCTTGAACTCCACCCCGAAGTAGCCGGCGCGCGGATCGAAAAGCCGCGGCTTGTAGCCGGGGTCCGGCAGGCGCACCAGCGAGTGGTGCTGCACCAGGGTGACCGCGTTCGGGGTGGGCGCCGTCTCCCGCACCAGCCGCCCCGGGTCCGAGGACTGATAGGTGAGCAGGGCCTCGAATTCCACGTTCTCGGGGAAGGCCTTGCAATTCTCGGGGTCGACCACGCTCCGGGCGGGGTCGAGCGACCAGCTCCCCTGCTGGGCCAGCCGCATTTTGGCGGCGATTTCGTGGGCGTCGCGCACCAGGAAGGGGGTGAAGTCGACCAGGGCGCTGCCGTCGGGGTCCTGGGCGGTGATCTCGCCGGCCCAGAGGATCGAGGTGGCGAACGACTCGCGCACCGCCTGCCGCTCGGCCGGGTCCTCGGTGAGGGCGCGGAACCTGAGGTTCGGCTGCTCCACCAGCACCCGTCCGCCCACCCGGCGGAAGGTGACGATGCGGGTGTCGCCGAGCTGGCCGCGGTCGAGCCCCACCGGATTCGAGCCCAGGCCGGTGGCGATCGCCTCCTGATAGATGTAGCTCGCCACCTCGCCGCTCTTGTCCTTCGCCGCCGGCACCTCCAGCCACACCTTCCCCTTCTGGCGGTCGACGTAGAAGGTCAGGAGCCCGGCCCGCTTCTCATAATTGGCGGTGGCCTTGGCGATCGTGGGCGGCGCTCCGCTGGGGGCCTCCGCGGCTTCCTTGGGAGGCGCGGCGAAAGATGGCGTGGCGAGGAGGAGGGCGGCGGCGAGAGATCTCAGAAGGATTCGGTTCATGGTTTCCCCGGAAAGAAAATCAAGGTCTCATGGGCGGGGGGAGTCTACCATCGGCTCTCCTCGATGATGATGTAGTCTCACTCCGGCCATGCCCTCCCTCGACGACACTCTCTCCTCCAACGACATCACCAGGGAGATCCGGAATTTCGACCGCCGCCAGGAGCGGCGGCGGCGGGTGGTCCCCCGGGCGGCGCTGGTCGGGCTGCTCGCCGGGATCGTCGCCTCGGCCTTCCGGATGACCCTGGAAGGGCTGGACCACGCGCGCGACGCCCTGTTCCGGGCCGCCCATGGGATGCCGCGGCCCTGGGGTCTGCTGCTGGTGATGGCCGTCTGCGGCACCGGCGCGGCGATCGGCCTCTGGCTGGTCCGCCGGTTCGCCCCCGAGACCTCGGGCAGCGGCATCCCCCATCTCAAGGCGGTGCTCCACCGGCTGCGCGGCATGCGGTGGCGGCGCATCCTGGTGGTCAAGTTCGCCAGCGGCGTGTTCGGGATCGGCGCCGGCCTGGCCCTGGGGCGCGAGGGGCCTACCGTGCAGATGGGCGGCTCCGTGGGCCAGATGGTGAGCCGCTGGCTGCGCAGCAACGCCCGCGAGCGCCACATCCTGATCGCCGCCGGCGCCGGGGCCGGCCTCGCGGCGGCCTTTAACGCGCCGCTCGCCGGGGTGATCTTCGTCCTCGAGGAGCTCCGCCGCGACTTCGCCCCCGGAGCCCTGACCGGAGCCTTCATCGCCTCGGTGACGGCCGACATCGTGGTGCGGCTGGCCATCAACCAGTCGCCCGTGTTCCACGTGACCAACCCGCCCGTGCCCCCGCTCTCCTGCCTCCCCCTGTTCCTGATCCTCGGCGTGGTGGCCGGCCTCCTCGGGGTCGCGTTCAACCGGACCCTGCTCGGCTCCCTGCGCCTGTTCGAGCGCACCGCGCGCTGGCCCTTCGGTCTCCCCGCGGCCCTGGTGGGGGCTGCCGTGGCCGTGGTCGGCTGGTTCGCTCCGGAGGCTCTGGGGGGCGGCAGCCCGCTGGTGCAGGACACCCTGAACGGCCGGATCGGGCTCGAGGCCGTCTCGATCTTCCTGCTGCTCCGCTTCGCGATGACCATGACCAGCTACGGGACGGGCACCGCGGGAGGCATCTTCGCCCCTCTGCTGGTCCTCGGCGCCCAGGCCGGCCTGCTGGTGGGCCTCCTGGGCCAGCCGATCTTCCCGTCCGCCACGGGGTTCGGCTCCTCCTTCGCCGTGGTCGGCATGGCGGCGCTCTTCACCTCCATCGTCCGGGCACCGCTCACCGGCATCGTGCTGATCCTGGAGATGACCTCCAGCTACCCACTCATGCTGCCGCTCCTGGCCGCCTGCTTCACCGCCTACGCCCTGGCCGACATGCTCCACGACCGGCCGATCTACGAGGCCCTGCTGGAGCGCGACCTCCTGCGCGGCAATGCCCGGCCGGCCGAGGGAGGGCAGGCGAAGATCGTCGAGGTCCTGGTCGAGGCCGGGGCCCCCTTCGACGGCCGCCGCGTGGCCGACCTCGGCCTCCCCCCGGGCTGCCTGCTGGTCACCATCCAGCGCGACGACCGCGACGAGGTCCCCTCCCGCGACACCGTCCTCCACGCCGGCGACCGCCTCACCGCCGTCGTGGCCCCGGCGGCCGTGGGCGGCATCGAGACGCTGCGGCATGGGGCGGACTACCGGGGGTAGACAAGGTAGAATGTCCCCAGGAGATGAACATGGCTTCCGCGCTTCCAGCGACACCCCTCTATCCTTACGTCGAGCTCGACGCGACCGGCGTCCCCATTCTGACGGGAACGACGATGAAGGTCGCCGAGCTCGTGATGGCGCAGCGCGCCCATGGCTGGAGCCCGGAAGAGATCCACTTCCAGCACCCCTATCTCTCCCTCAGCCAGATCCACTCCGCGCTCGCCTACTACTGGGACCATCGGAGCGAGCTCGACCGCGACATCGAGCGGCGCTCCGCCCTCGCCGAGCAGGCGCGGCGGGAGGCCGGCCCTTCCCCTCTCGCTGAGAAGCTCCGCGCTCTCCGGCCTTGAGCCTCGCTCTCTACATGGACGAGAACGTCCCCCGGGCCATCACGGGCGGGCTGCGCCTGCGGGGGATCGATGTCCTCACCGTCCAGGAGGACGGCCGCAGCGGGTTGGCCGACCCGGAGGTCCTCGACCGGGCCACGGAGCTCGGGCGCCCACTCTTCTCCCAAGACGACGACCTTCTGGTCGAGGCGCAACGTCGGCAGACCGCGGGGATCCCGTTTGCCGGGGTCATCTATGCCCACCAACTCCACACCACGATCGGCGACTGCGTTCGAGACCTGGAGCTGATCGCCAAGGCTGCCGATCCTGCCGATCTGGCCGATCGGGTCGAGTTCCTGCCCTTGTAGCTCCGCCCCAGAACCTTTCCCCTCCCCCAACGTACCCACCCTCAGGCCCTTGACCGCCGGAGGAATCTGTGGCCTATACTTCGCATTAGCGAAGCTTCTGTAACGATCTTTGAATTGCGGTACGAAGTTGGGAGGGCACCGAACAACCCACGATCTCCCAAGGAGGGGACCATGAGGAAGATCGCAATCGTCGGTGCTGGACAAGCTGGAATGGTCTTGGCCTTTGGCCTTTTGCAAGAGGGTTACGAGGTGACGGTCTTCGAGGGGAGACCGGCGGACGAGATCGAGAGGGGACCGATCCTGTCCACCGCGATGGTCTTCGACCGTCAGCTCGACGTCGAACGCCGGTTGGGCCTGCAGGAATGGGAGGGGAAGGCGCCGGTCTGCAACGGCATGCACGCCACGCTGCGGCTGCCGAACGGCGAGATCGTCCTCCAGATCCAGGGCGGCCTCGACGAGACCTGCCAGGGGGTCGACGCCCGGATCAAGACCTCGACCTGGATGCGCCGCTTCGCCGAGCAGGGGGGTACGGTCGTCCATCAGGCGGTCAACCGCTCCACCCTCGAATCGCTGGCCGAGGCGTTCGACCTCGTCGCCGTTTCCACCGGCAAGGGGAGCCTCGGGGAGGTCTTCGAGATCGACCGCGAGCGCACCCTGTTCGACTCCCCGCCGCGGCGGCTGGGCGCGGTGATCCTCAAGGGGGTGCGCGAGTGGGAGGACATCCCGTACACCGCCCTCAAGTTCCAGTTCTTCATCCAGGCCGGGGAATTCTTCGCCATCCCCTTCTACTCGCACACCGGCCCCTGCCGGGCCGTCTGCTTCGAGGCCATCCCCGGCGGCCCGATGGACGTCTGGGGCGGCGTCGACAGCGCCGACAAGGCTCTGGCCACGGCCCTGCGGCTCCTCCGCGAGGGCTCTCCCCAGGACTGGCCCAACTACCAGAACGCCCAACTCGTCGATGAAAACGCCTGGCTGCGGGGAGCGATCACCCCCGTCGTCCGCAAGCCGGTCGGCCGCCTGCGCAATGGCAAGGCGGTGATGGCCCTGGGGGACGTGGCGGTGCTCAACGACCCGATCGGGGGCACCGGCGCCAACGACGCCATCCGCCAGGCCGACCGGATGATCCGGGCCATCCAGGAGCGCGGCGGCCAGCCGTTCGACGAGACCTGGATGCGGGAGACCTTCGACGCCTACTACCACGAGCGCGGCAAATACACTATGGAATTCACCCGGCTGATGACCGGCCCGATGACCGAGCCCTTCTGGAAGGTCCTCCAGGCCGCCGCCCAGTCGCCGGGCGTCGCCCACACCTTCGCTAACATGTTCAACGACATCAAGGAGTCGCTGGGCTGGATGACCGACATGAGAGCCGCGGACGCCGTCTGCGCCGCGAATGCCAATGAGCTGCGGGGGGCCCGGATCCTGACCCTCCAGGAGGCGATGGCGAGGCTGGCTCCGCAGGGGGGAGCGGTGGAGGCGGCGTGACCGCCCGGGCATGAATGCCCGGGCTACGTTGTTAACGAAAAGCCGGCGGAAGCCGGCTCCGGTGTTAGTTTTTCTAACCAGAGAGCCGGGTTCACCCGGCTTTTTGGTTGTGACGTAGCCCGGGGATTGATCCCCGGGCGGCCTTGCCTGCCTGGCAGGCGATCTGCTACAAGCAAGAGTCATGCAGAGTCTGGCCATTCCACAGCATCCTGTTGAAACCACGGAGAAAGATTTTGACTCACTCGGCTTAAGCCAATCCATCCTCCGTTGCGTCCGTCTCGTCGGCTTCGAGCATCCGACGCCCATCCAGGCCGCCGTCATCCCGGTGGCCCTGACCGGCCGGGATCTGATCGGCCTCGCCGAGACCGGCTCGGGCAAGACGGCGGCGTTCACGCTGCCGATCACCGAGCGGCTCGCCCACGACCCCAAGTCCCGCGCCCTGATCGTCTCCCCCACCCGCGAGATCGCCCTCCAGACCCAGGCCTTCCTCGACGCCTTCGGCGGCGATTACGGCCTCAAGACGGTCTGCCTGATCGGCGGGGTCAAGATGGGGCCGCAGTACCAGGGGCTGCGCCGCCGCCCCCACGTCATCGTCGCCACCCCGGGGCGCCTCCTCGACCACGTCGAGCAGGGGACGGCGAAGCTCGACGACTTCAACATCCTGGTCCTGGACGAGGCGGATCACATGCTCGACATGGGGTTCATGCCCCAGGTCAACCGCATCCTCCAGCAGCTCCCCAAGAAGCGGCAGACGCTGATGTTCTCGGCCACCATGCCGCCGCCGATCGAGCGCATCTCGCAGCAGTTCATGAACGATCCGGTGCGGGTGGACATCACCCCCGAGGGCAAGGCGGCGGCCGGCATCAGCCACCGGCTCTACCTGGTCGAGCCGGACAACAAGAAGGAGTGCCTGCTCGCCCTTCTCCGCCAGGAGCTCGGGAGCACCCTGGTCTTCATCCGCCGCAAGAGCGACGCCGAGTGGCTCATGGGCGTGCTGGAACGCGAGGGGCACCCGGTGGAGCGCATCCACTCCAACCTCTCCCAGGGACAAAGGACGCAGGCTCTCCAGGGGTTCCGCGAGGGTGAGCACCGCATCCTGGTGGCGACGGACATCGCCTCCCGGGGGCTGGACATCCCGCGGGTCGGCCACATCATCAACTTCGACATGCCCGAGACGGTCGAGGACTACATCCACCGCGCCGGTCGCACCGCCCGCGGCAACGCCACCGGCATCGTCTCCACGATCGCCACCTGGATCGACAAGATGATGATCAAGGAGATCGAGACCACCCTCGGCGAGGATCTCCCCCGCTGCACCGTCCCCGGAGTCCCCCCCTACGTCGAGATGAAGCCCCGGGTCAGCCTGGGGGCCCGGAAGTCGACGCTCAAGGTGAAGCGGCGGTAAAAAGGCCCCGCTTCACCGGCCCCTCCGCAGCAAAAGACCTCACGGACCCAAAGGACTGCAACGACCGCAAGGACAGGAGAGCACGCCCGCGACTCTTTTTTCTGTGTCCTTGATGTCCTTGGCGTCCTTGCAGTCCTTTATGTCCTTGCTCCCTCGAACACCGCCACCGCCCGCACCGGCGAGCCTGTGCCACCCCGGATCCTGAGTGGCAAGCCGATAAAGCGAAAACGCCCCCGCCCGATGAGCAGGTGCAGGTTGACCATGTTCTCGTAGTGTGTGAAGCCGAGCTCGCCGCAGACGTGATGGACCTCTTTGTTCGAGACGCCGATCACCCCCGGTGAAGCCGTTTCAACTCCGAAGGCCACAATCCCCTGCTCTCCCAGCCACCGCGCGGCCGCGACGCTCACCCCGGGCCCCCGGTGCCAGTCGGAGGTCCCGAAAGCCCACCGGTAATGATCCGTATAAAGCAGGATCGTATCCCCGCGCTTGATCTCCAGCCCCGCCGCGGACAAGGCCCGCTCCAGATCCCCCACCTCGATCAATTCCCGCAAACCTTTATAAGACAGGTCCAGGCAGATGCCCTCCATATAGAACATCGTCAGGGGCATCGTGTCGATCGATTGTCCACGATACTGCCGCGCCATGTGGTTGATGGCGTCGACGTGCGTACCCGTATGCTCGCCCATCTCCAGGCGATTCACGGCGGGCGTCACCACGTCGCTATCGGTAATGCCGTCCCACTGCTCATGCGAGACGTGGACGGTGATCTCCACCTCCGGGAGGCCGGGGTAGACCGGCATGCCGGGGAAGATCTCCTGACTCAGGTCGATGATTTCGAGCATGGTTCGGGCTCTCTGATTCTTGGCTTACACCTGTTCTTCCGTCTGCTGGGGAGTGTATAGAAAGAAGCTCCCCGGCGGCCCGGAGGCCGCCAGGGCGTACAACACGCCAGGAGGACGGCCCCCGTACCGTCCCCCTGACGCACTTCGCTTGTCAAAGAACGCCACCGCCTCCGGCGCGAATCCCTGGCGTCCAGGAGGCGGTCTTCCTCTTTACGGACGATCCCACGCGAGCGCGGGGCTGCCCGACGATCTTCTAAGCTTCCCGGCGGCCGTTTTCGCTTCCCCGAGGACCATCTTTCTTGGATGGCCGCGTTTTTGGCTTCCCGGATAGCTATCTTGCTTGGATGACGGCTTTTCTGGCTTCCCGGGCGGTCCTCTTTCCTGGATGGCCGATTTTTTGGCTTCCCGGGCCTCCGGGTTTCTTCCCGGGCCGCCATCCTGGACTTTTTTCCCGCCGGGTTTCTTCGGAGCCCGCGATCCTGGAGATTTGGCGACCGTGATTGTGCATTTCTCGCCATCCAAGGCTAGGATCCGGGGATCGTTCCCAGAGGATACACTCGGGAGCCCCTCAAGTCTAGGGGGTAAATACGCATTAAGTATCTTGACAGGACGGCGGGGCGTCCCTATCATGGCCCCCGTTCTGGCGCCTTCAGGAGGAGAGCGAGGCGGCCGGGAGCTCCTCCAGGAGCCTCAGGATGATCGTGGGATCGACCGGCTTGGTCAGGTGGCGGTCGAAGCCGGATTCGCGGGCCTGGCGCTGGTCCTCCTCCTGGCCGTAGCCGCTGATGGCGATCAGGTGGATGCCGGCCGTGTCTTCCCGCCCCCGCAGGGCCCGGGCCAGAGCGTAGCCGTCCATCCCTCCAGGCAGGCCGATGTCGCAGAGGGCCACCTCGGGGTGGAAACGGTGGGCGCGCTCCAGCCCCTCCGCTCCCGTGTAGGCGACCTCGACCTCGTAGCCGGCGAGCTCGAGGAGGAGGCGCAGGCTGTCCGCGGCGTCGCGGTTGTCCTCGACGACGAGGATGCGCAGGGGCCGGCCGTCTCCCGCGGCGGCGGTCTCCGGCCAGGGGGCCTCGGGGGCGCCGTCCAGGGGGAGGCGGAGGGTGAAGGTCGAGCCTTGCTCCCTTCCCCCGCTCTCGGCCCGCACCTCGCCGCCGTGCAGATCGACCAGCCCCTTGACCAGCGCCAGGCCGAGCCCCAGGCCACCCCGGCTGCGGTCGAGGCTGCCGTCCGCTTGGCTGAAGGGCTCGAAAAGGCGGCTCAGGATCTCCGGCTCCATACCGATTCCCGAGTCCTCGATGGTGAGCAGGGCCTGGCCTCCCTCGTGGCCGGCGTCCAGGCTCACCCTCACCCGGCCTCCGGGATTGGTGAACTTGTCGGCGTTCTGGAGCAGGTTGCCCAACACCTGCGAGAGGCGGGTGGGATCGCCCGCGATCCAGACGGGGGCGTCCGGTAGCTCCAGCTCCAGGCTCAGGCCGCTGCCTTCGAGGAGGCTGCGGTGGTCCTCCACGGTGGCGCGGACCAGGGCGTTGAGGTCGAGCCGGCGGCTGCGGAGGAGGATCTTGCCGCGGGAGATCCGCGAGACGTCGAGGAGGTCGTCCACGAGGTGGGCCATGTGGGTCACCTGGCGGTCGATCATCTCGCGCGCCTGGGCGGCCTGCGGCTCGGCGGGAGCGGTCCGGCGCAGCACCTCAGCGGCGTTGCGGATGGGTGCCAGGGGATTGCGGAGCTCGTGGGCGAGCATGGCCAGGAACTCGTCCTTGCGGCGGTCAGCCTCCCGCAGCCGCTCGGCGCTCTCGCGCAGGGCCGCCTCGGTCCGCTTGCGGTCGGTGATGTCGCGCGCCAGGCCGACCAGATGCTCGCCGTCGAAGCGGGATCGGTAGTCGGCCCAGACGATGGTGCCGTCGGCGCGGCGCATGGGGAACTCCCCTTCCCAGTGGCCGGTCTGCTGGATCGACCGCCGCACCTCCTCCCCGATTCCCTTCCAGTCGGGGTGGATGAATTCGCTGTAGTGGGAGCCGATCAGCCGCTCGCGCGGGACCCCCAGCATGCGGGCGGCGGCCTCGTTGGCGTCGACGTAGGTGCCGGAGGCGTTCCCGATGAGGATGGCGTCGGTGGTGGATTCGAAGAGCGACCGGTACTTCTCCTCGCTGGCGCGGACGGCGGCCTCGGCCCGGCGCTGCTCGGTGACGTCGGTGAGCGATCCGACCCACTCGCGGATCTCCCCGCCGGGGCCGCGGATCGCCACCGACCGGGAGAGGACGCAGCGGACCTCGCCGGCGCGGGTGAAGATCCGGTACTCGACGTTGTAGGGGTTCCCCGTCCGCATGGAGGAGGTCCAGGCCTCGCGGGCCCGTTCCCGGTCGTCCGGGTGGACCTGCTCCAGCCAGCCTTCCCCCTGCTGCTGCTCGGGGGTCTGGCCGGTGGCCTCCTCCCACCAGTGTTGCGTGTCGTCGAACCGGCCGGCCTGGGTGATGGGATCCCAGGACCAGACGAGCTGGCTGGTCGCCTCGGCCAGGGCGCGGTAGCGCGCCTCGCTCCTGCGCAGGATCTCTTCCAAGGGTGGACCGTCCGTACCAGGGATGGGTCGTGTCGTCATGAAAAGACGTCCTCCCGGGGGGGATTGTATGGCGGAGGACGGGAGATTTGAGAAAAGATCAGCCTTGGAGCGGCAGGCGCACCGTGAATTTCGTCCCCTGCCCTTCCCCGCGGCTCTCCGCGTGAATCGTTCCACCGTGGCGCTCGACGATGTGGCGGGCGATGGCGAGCCCCAGGCCGAGGCCGCCGCTCTGGCTCTTTCCGCCCTGGCGGAAGCGCTCGAAGATGTAGGGGAGGAAGGCGGCGGAGATGCCGTCGCCGGAGTCGCGGACGGTGATCCGGGCCTCGTCGCCGTCCCGCTTCAGGCTCACCTCGATCGTGCCGCCGCCGGGGGTGAACTTGACGGCGTTCGAGAGGAGGTTGGAGACGACCTGGTGGAGGCGGTCGGGGTCCCCTGCCGCCATCTCCACGGGGCGGTCGAGGTCGGCGGTCACCGCGATGGATTTGGCCTCGGCGGAGGGGTAGGCGGCGTCGAGGGCCTTCTCCATCACCTGGTCGAGGTCGACCGGGCGGAGCTCCAGCCGCAGATTGCCGCTGGCGACGCGGGCGATGTCGAGGAGGTCGTCGATGAGCTGGGCCTGGGCCCGGGCGTTGTGCTCGATGACCTCCAGGGCGCGTCTTTGAGCGCCCTCGTCGAGCTTGCCGCTGTTGAGCAGGGTCACCCATCCGAGCATGGCGTTGAGCGGATTGCGCAGCTCGTGGGAGACCATGGCGAGGAATTCGTCCTTGGCGCGGTTGGCCTCCTCGGCCAGGCGGCGCGCCTCCTGCTCGCGGACCAGCCGGACCCGCTCCTCCTCCATCCGCCGCTGCTGGACGGCGTAGCGGATCGAGCGCTCGAGGCCGGCGGCGTCGATCTCCCCTTTGACCAGGTAATCGGCGGCGCCGGAGCGCATCGCCTCCATGTCGATCGCCTGGTCCCCCTGGCCGGTCATCAGGATGATCGGCGCGCCGCCACCCTCCCGCCGGGCCTCGCGCAGGAGGTCGAGGCCGGTCCGCGCGCCGAGCCGGAAGTCGAGGAGGCAGACGTCGAAGCGGTTGCCCAGCATCCGCGCCAGCCCCTGCTCGTAGGTCTGGGCCCACTCGATCTCGAAGCGTCCGGCGCCGATCTCGGACAGCAGGTCGCGGGCGAAGACGAAGTCGTCCTCGTCGTCCTCGATCAGGAGCACCCGGATCTGGTCCATGGTCAGCCTGGCAGCTCGACGAACTCGATCCAGTACTGGCCCAGGGTCTTCATCAGCTCGACCAGACGCTCGAAGGTGACCGGCTTGGTGATGTAGGAGCTGGCTCCCGAGTCGTAGCTGCGGAAGATGTCCTCCTCCGCCTTCGAGGTGGTCATCACCACCACCGGGATGCGCCGCAGCTCGGGGTCGGCCTTGATCTCGCGCAGGGCCTCGCGGCCGTCCTTGCGGGGCATGTTGAGGTCGAGCAGCACGAGCCCGGGGCGGGGGGCCTGGTTCTCGCCGGCGTAGCGCCCCTGGCGCCGGAGGTACTCCAGCAGCTCCTCGCCGTCCTCGACGAAGCGCAGCTCGTTGAGGACGCGGCTCTCCTCCAGCGCCTCCTTGACCAGCAGACGGTCGTCGGCGTCGTCCTCGGCCAGGAGGATGACGATTCCCTTGCCTTGCGGTTTCATGCGGCGCTCTCCCCTTGCGTCTGTCGGACGGGCAGTGTGATGAGGAACCGGGCCCCCTGGCCCGGCGCGCTCTCGGCGGTGAGAGCCCCTCCATGGCGCTCGACAATTCTACGGCAGACGGCGAGCCCCATCCCCGTCCCCTCGTATTCGGCGCGGCCGTGGAGGCGCTGGAAGGGGGTGAAGATGCGGTCCAGGTACTTCATGTCGAAGCCGATGCCGTTGTCCGCCACCACGATCCGGGCCCACGGCGGGCCGCCGTCCGCGAGGAGCGATCCGGTGACCGTCACCACCGGCGGCTCGCCGTCGCGGTGGAACTTGAGGGCGTTGCCGATCAGGTTCTGCAGGAGCTGCCGCATCTGCAGGGGGTCGGCGTCGAGGGTGGGGAGGTCACCGATCTCGACCCGGCCGCCGGTCTGCTCCACCCGCACCTCCAGGTCGGAGAGGACCTCGCGGGCGATCTGGCCGAGGTCGGTGGGCACGAAGGGCTGCCCCCGGGAGGTCACCCGGGAGAAGGTGAGCAGGTCGTTGATCAGCACGTGCATGCGCTGGGCGGCGCGTTGCATGCGCTCCAGGTAGTCGAGCCCCTCGGGGCCCAGGGCCTCGCCGTGCTTGCGGCGGAGCCGGTCGCCGAAGGCCTGGATCTTGCGCAGCGGCTCCTGAAGGTCGTGCGAGGCCACGAAGGCGAAGTCCTGGAGCTCGCGGTTGCTGCGCTCGAGCTCCAGGGTGGACTGCCGCAGGTTCGCGTTGGCCGTGGCGAGCTCGGCCGTCCGCTCCTGGACCCGGACCTCCAGCTCGTCGCGGACAGCGAGCAAGGCCGTCTCGGTCTGGCGGCGCCGCTGGAGGTCCCGCTGGGTGAGATAGGCGGCGAGCAGGATGAGAGAGATCAGCAGGAGATTGGCGATGGAGAGAGTCCACAGCACCGTCCGGCCGCTCTCTCGCGAGGTCTCGGAGCGCCGGCTCAGCAGCCGGGTCTCTTCGTTGGTCATCTGCGCGACGATCCAGCGGACGGCATCCATGGTCCGCTGCCCGTCGCCGGTCAGGATCGTCGCGCGAGCGGCCGCGGGCCCGGCCGTGCGGAAGGAGTCGAGCCCTTGCCGGAGCTGCTCCAGGCGGTGGGCGATCAAGGAGCTCAGCGCTGCGATCCGCCGCTGCTGGCGGGCGTTGTCGGAGGTCAGGGAGCGCAGGGAGCCCAGGTGCTCCTGGACCTCGACGATACCCGTCTTGTACGGCATGAGGTAGCTCTCGTCCCCGGTGATCAGATAGCCCCGCTCCCCGGTCTCGGCGTCCTTGAGGGCGGAGAGGGTCCCTTCCAGCTCGCTCAGCACCTCGTGCGTGTGGACCACCCAGCGCGCGTTCTCGACCAGCCGCAGGGTCATGCGGTAGGAGACCACAGCGTCGGCCAGGGCGAAGGCCAGGATCAGGCCGAAGGTGGCGAAGAGGCGGCCGCGGTTGGGAAACAGGGTTTTGATGATCATGCCGCCCGCTCCGTCACCGGCAACGTCACCACCACCTCCAGCCCCCCCTCCGGCCGGTTGCGGGCGGTGATCCCCCCGCCGTGCTCCTCGGCGATGCGGCGGGCGATGGGGAGCCCCAAGCCGGTCCCCGTGTCGTGGGTCGAGAAGTAGGGGTCGAAGATGCGCGGCAGGAGGTCCGGGGGGACGCCGGGGCCGGAGTCAAGAACGGCGATGCGGGCGAAGCCGTTGCGGCGGTCCATACGCACGGTCACCTTGCCGCCGGAGGTGCTGGTGGCGCGCAGGGCGTTCTCGATCAGATTGCGTACGGCCCGCTGCAGGAGCTTGGCGTCGAAGCGGGTGACGATCTCCCCGGACTCGGGCTCGAAGTCGACCGTGACCCCCGGCGGCGGCGCCGCGCGGTACCCCTCCACCAGGTCGGCCATGCTCGCCACCAGGTCGGCCGGCCTGGGATCGATCCGCGGGATGGAGCTGTAGGCCGAGAACTCGGAGGCGATCGAGCGCAGCTCGTCCACCTGGGTCAGGATGTTGTTGGTGCAGCGCTCGAAGACGCGGTCGAAATGATCGGGGTCGTGCCGGTAGACCTCCATCATGTGCTCGGCGGAGAGGCGGATGGGGGTGAGCGGATTCTTGATCTCGTGGGCGATCATGCGCGCCATCTCCGCCCAGGCGAGCAGGCGCTGGCTGCGCAGGACCTCGGTGGCGTCCTCGACCACCAGGAGGGCCGAGGGCTCGCCCGCGCCGGGCAGCGGCACCCAGACGAGCGACCACTCCCGCTCCCCTCCCCCTTCGGCCGACTCCAGCCGCACCGTGGCGCGGTCCATGCCGTCCCCGGCGGAGCGCAGGAAGACGGCCACCGGCCGCAGCCGCTCCCAGCGGGCCACCGCCGCCTCCAGGTTCTCCCCCACCTCGGCGCCGAGCAGCCCGGCCGCCACCCGGTTGTGCATCAGCACCCGCCGGTCGCTGTCGAGCGAGACGACGCCGGAGGTGATGTTCTCCACCATCCGCTCGCTGACCTGCTTCTCGCGCACCAGCCGCTCGCGGGCGTCGGCGATCTTGCGGGCCATCTCGTCCACCGCCTCGACCAGCAGGGCCAGCTCGACCTCGGTGGGCGCGAGGTCGAGCGAGGGGGCGCCGGCGGCGATCTGGCGGGTCCCCTCGACCAGCTCCATCAGGGGCCGGGTGAAGTTGCGGGCCAGGCGCCGGCCCACCGCCACGAGCAGGGTGAAGAGGGCCGCGGTCACCAGCAGCCCCTGCCGGCGGAGCTGGGCGAGCTGGCGCGCCCCCTCCTCCTGCTGGGCGAGCAGGGGGATGGAGAGGAACAGCCGCTCGTCGCCGGAGGTGCCGCCGCCAGGCACCCGCAAGGGGGCGTACATCTCCAGATAGGTGGTGTCCCCGACCCGGTTGGAGCGCGAGTCGAGCCCATAGCCCAGGAGGGCCAGGCGGCGGAAGATCTCGCCGGGGATGCGCTTGGGGAGCAGGCCCGCCGTGAACAGCTCGTGCCGGCTGGAGGCGTGGACGGCGCTCCCCCAGTAGAGGTTCACCTCGTGGCGGACGACCCCCGAGGTGTAGATCAGCAGTTGGTCGCCGAAGACCGTGTCGACGCCGAAGCCGGGGGGGATCTCCAGCAGCTTCTCCCCCAGGAGCTGCTGGGCCGAGCTCAGGGCCGCCTCGCCCGCCGCCCGCTGGTCGCGCTTGAGCCGCTCCTCCATCGACCGCACGAGCACGAAGTACAGGAGGACGAGGGGGATCAGCAGGAGGACGGTGTA
>JAICSG010000674.1 GCA_025937035.1 Thermoanaerobaculia bacterium
CCTCGCCTCCCAGGCTCTCCGTCAGACCGAGCCGCGGAAGCGCCAGCAGGCCGCTCTGGTGCTGGCGGCGACGATCCCCTGGATGCTCTCCAGCCTCGTGGTCGCGGCGAGCGGCCTGATGGGGATCATGCTGCCGGTCTGGGTCGGCACCCTCGAGATGCTGATCCTGCTCTTCTACCCCGTCGCCCTCTTCGCCGCCATCTTCCGCTACCACCTGTTCGACATCGAGCTGGCGGTGCGGCGGGGGTTGATCTACACCCTGCTCACCAGCGCTCTGGTGCTCGTCTTCTACGCCGCCCTGGGGGCCGGCGGCGCCGTCTTCTCCAACTGGGTCGAGGGGCGGGAATCGGTGTGGGCCGTCTCCGGCGCGACGCTCCTGCTGGGGCTGCTGTTCGCCCCCCTGCGCCGCTCTCTCCATCGACTCATCGACCGCCGCTTCTTTCCCGAGCGCTACGCCCTGCGGCAGCAGCTGATCGCTCTCGCCGGCGAGCTGCCGGCGCTGGGCAAGCTGCCGCGGATGGGCAAGCACTTGGCGGAGCGGCTGGCCGCGATCTTCCACGCGCGCTCGGCCACCCTGCTGATCGCCAACCCGGAGACCGGCCTGCTGAGCGTCCTCTCCTCCCTGCGGGGGACGATGGAGACGGGTGTCCTCTTCCCGCTGGACGATCCCGGCGTCGAGCACCTGCGGCGGGCCGGGCGCCCGTTGCAGATCGAGCAGCTCGCCTTCCGCAGCCCCGCCTTCGCCCACCACGGCCCCGAGCCGGACGGTCTGGCGGTGCCGCTGCTCAGCCAGGAGCGGCTGATCGGCATCCTGATCGTGGGACGCAAGGAAGAGAGCCGCCGGGCCTGGGCCGCCGAGGAGCTCGACCTGATGAGCCTGCTCGCCCATCACGTGGCGACCGTGTTCGAGAACGCCCGCCTGTTCGAGTCGGCCACCTACGAGGAGCTCACCGGCCTGCTCCGCCGCGAGGCCATCCTGGAGCAGCTCGACCGCGAGCTCGAGCGGGCCCTGCGCTACGGCCGGCCCCTGACCATCGCGATGGCCGACCTCGACCACTTCAAGGACGTCAACGACCGCCACGGCCATCTGGCGGGGGACTCGCTGCTGCGGCGGATGTCGCAGGTCCTCGCCGGCGGCCTGCGCAGCACCGACTGGATCGGCCGCTACGGCGGGGAGGAGTTCCTGCTGGTCCTCCCCGAGACCGGCATGGAGGGGGCCGCCTCCGTGGCCGAGAAGATCCGCGACCGGGTGCAGGGGACGCTGGTTCCCCTGGACGACGGCACGCCGGTCCACGTGACGGTCTCGATCGGCCTCGCCTCCCTGGACGAGGTCGTCGGCCGGGGTCCCGGCAAGGTCACCTCCCGCGACCTGATCGCCGCGGCCGACCGCTCCCTCTACGCGGCCAAGAACGCGGGGCGGAACCGGGTGTTCCCGCGGGTGGCCTGATCTCCAATCAACTGCCGGTGCTACCATCCGGGCCATGGAGCCCGTTCTCATCGAAGCCCGCCGTCTTCCCGAGGAACGCCGTCTGCGGCTGACCTGGAGCGACGGCCATGTGGCCGAATACTCCTACGACCTCCTGCGGGGGTGGTGCCCCTGCGCCGGCTGCCAGGGGCACACCGGCTTGGACCTCCGCTATCTGCCCACGGGCAAGCCGGTCACCATCGAGTCGATCCAGCCGGTCGGCAACTACGCCCTCTCGTTCGCCTTCTCGGACGGCCACGGCACCGGCATCTATCGCTACGACTTCCTGCGCGAGATCGAGTCGCTCGCCACGTAGCGCTCCCAGTCCTCGGGGGCGTTCAGGTTGAGGAAGATCTCTTGCGGGTCGCCGAAGGGGGCGAGCTCACCCTCCTCCAGGATGCGCACGGCGAGATCCTCCTCGGCCAGCCGGTGGAGGGCGAAGAGGCCGCGCTCCACCCTGCGGCCCAGGGCGGCGAGGGCCGCCGGCCCGTAGAGGGCGCAGAGCGGCTCCACCCCCTCGCGCCAGCGGGGGACCACCCAGTCGGCCTCCGGGGAGCGAGCGAGCGCCGCCAGGAGCCTCTCCGGCACCCGGGGGAGGTCGCAGGCGAGCACCAGCAGCCGCCGGCCGGGGTACGCCTCCGCCGCCCCGAGGATGCCGGCGGCCGGTCCCCGGCCCGGACCGTCCGCCAGCGAGGGGAGACCGGGGAGCAGCCCCCGGCCGCGGTCGGCCACCGCCACCTCGGCGCAGACCGCGGCGAGCCGGCGCGCCGTCCGCTCCGGCAGGCTCTCGCCACCGGCGGCCAGCAGGGTCTTGTCCCGCCCCATGCGGCGCGAGGAGCCGCCGGCGAGCACCACCCCGACCGGCTCGGGGCGAAGCCCCCGCGTGCTACCATCCCACGCGGTTTTCATTGCCAAAGGAGAAACTTTCCCATGAACGTGAGCATAGCCCCTCTGGTCTGCCTGCTGGCGCTCCTCATTCCGGCCGCGCCGCCGAAGAAGAGCTCGCACCCGCACCCGCACCCGGCCACGCCGTCGAAAGCCGCGAGCGCGGTCCCCGCCGGCAACCCGCGGGTGGCCCTCCAGACCACCAAGGGGCGCATCGTCATCGAGCTCTACGCCGACAAGGCCCCCAAGACCGTCAAGAACTTCCTCGACTACGTCAAGGCCGGCTTCTACAACGGCACGATCTTCCACCGGGTGATCCCCGGCTTCATGGTCCAGGGTGGCGGCTTCACTCCCGACATGACCGAGAAGCCCACCAGGCCGCCGATCCAGAACGAGGCGGACAACGGGCTGCAGAACCAGCGGGGCACCCTCGCCATGGCGCGCACCCCCGACCCGAACAGCGCCAGCGCCCAGTTCTTCATCAACGTGGCCAACAACAACTCCTTGAACTTCCGGAGCAAGACCACGGAAGGGTGGGGCTACGCGGTGTTCGGCAACGTCGTGGAAGGGATGGACGTGGTGGACGCCATCGTGCAGGTGCCCACGACCACCAAGGGCCCCTACGGCGACGTGCCGGTGCAGCCGGTGGTGATCCAGAAGGCCACGATCCTGCCGGCCGCCAAGCCCGCCGCCAAGCCGAAATGACCGACCGACAAGAAGGAGGCAAAGCCATGGCGAATCCGACCGTCGCTCTGGACACCAATCATGGGACGATCGTCCTGGAGCTGCTCGCCACAGAGGCTCCCAAGACCGTCGAGAACTTCCTCTCGTACGTCAACGCGGGGTTCTACGACGGGACGCTGTTCCATCGGGTGATCCCGAATTTCATGATCCAGGGGGGA
>JAICSG010000077.1 GCA_025937035.1 Thermoanaerobaculia bacterium
TCCTCGACCACCTTCGGCTGGTACTCCACGTTCTTGTAGCGCTTGAGGTACCACAGCCCTCCGAGGCAGGCGAGCTCGGCCACTCCCCAGAGGAAGACGAGCAGGACGAGAGAGAACGCGATCTTCTTGCGAGTCGAGAATTCGGCCATAGGAAGGCCGGCATTCTACTCGATACCGGCCATCGCGAGCGCTGAGACCTCCTCCGCGGCGCCGGCGGGGGCCCACCCCGCCGCCCGCGGCGCCTCCGGGGCGACGGCGATCCAGAGCTCGTCGTCGCGGCGGAAGGCGGTCTCCTCGTCCACGGGCAGGGTCCGCCGGCCGCGCCGCACGGCGAGCGGCAGGGCGAGGCCGTCCGGCGGCAGGTCCCCGGGCCCATCCTCCGTCCGCCGCCAGCGCTCGACGGCGGCCGCGCCCTGGTCCAGCCGCTGGGTCCAGGGGACGATCTCCCGGGGAGCGCCGAAGAGGATGTGGCCGCCGAGCTGACGCACGGTCTCGGCGTCCACCCCGAGGTGGCTCCGCCGGATGGCCGACCAGGCCCGGGGGACCTTGAAATCCCTCTGGACCCGGCGGGTGAAGAGGAGGTTGACCTCCTCGTTGGAGGTGGCCCCCACGGCGCCGGCCCGCGTGTCGAGCTCCGCCTTGAGCTGGATCCCCCGATCCAGGCCGCTGCCGTGGAGCACCCGGAACCCCTCGCCCTCGGCGGCCCGGCAGGCCGCGGGGTTGGAGTCGATGAGCAGCACCTCCTCGCCGCCGTCCTGGAGCGCCCGCGCGAGGGCCCGGCCGAGGGCGGTGGCGCCGAGGATCGCGTAGCCGACGTTCGAGGGGCGCCGCAGGCCCAGCCAGCCGGCCACCAGACCGCCGGTGAGCCCCTGGACGACCACCGTCACCGCGATCACCAGGAAGGTCAAGGCCCGCAGCTCGACCCCTCCGGGGACTCCCTCGTCGGCGAGGGTCTGGGCGAAGAGGGAGGAAACAGCCGCGGCCACGATGCCGCGCGGCGCCAGCCAGGCGATGAAGGCGCGCTCCCGCCAGGTGAGGTCCGAGCCGAAGGTGCCGGCGAGCACGTTGAGCGGGCGCACCACGAGCATCAGGGCGAGCACGGTGGCGAGCCCCGCCCAGCCGAGCGCGCGCACCTGGGCCAGCCGCACGTCGGCGGCGAGGAGCACGAACAGCAGCCCGACCAGCATCACCGTGAGCTGCTCCTTGAACTCGCGGAGCTCGGAGACGGAGCGCACCCCGCTGTTGCCCACCACCAGCCCCGCCACCACCACGGTCACGATGCCGCTCTCGGGCTTGAGGGCGTTGCTCCCCTGGAAGAGGGCCACCGCGGCGGTGAGGGTGAAGACGCTCTGCAACCCCTCGGGGATGATCCGTTCGTGCCGTAGAAGGGCCCACAGGACGAGGCCGCCAGCCGTTCCCATCAGCAGGCCGGTCCCCAGTCGGGAGGCGATCTTCCAGGTGCCGAGGGCGAGCGAGGGGCCCTCGGGGCCGCCGATCACGATCTGGAGCGCCACCACCGCCACGATGGCCCCCACGGCGTCCACGAACACCCCTTCCGCCTCCAGGATGGTCCCCACCCGCTGCTTGACCTTGATCCGGCGCAGCAGGGGGGTGATCACCGTCGGTCCGGTCACCATCACGAGGGTGCCGAAGAGGATCGAGGTCTCCCAGTCCCAGCCGAGGATCCACCGGCTCGCGAGGGCGGCGCCGGCCGCCGTGGCCAGCGCTCCCAAGGTGACGAGCTGCTGGATGCTGCGGGCCTCCCGGCGCAGGCGCTTCCAGTCGAGGTTCATGCCCCCCTCGAACAGGATCACCGCCACCGCGAAGCCGACCAGCGCCTGGAGCGAGGCCCCGAGGGTGGCCGGGCGCACGATTCCCAGGACGTCCGGCCCCAGCAGCACACCGGTGGCGAGCAGCAGGACGATGCCGGGGACGCGCAGGTGCTGGGCGATCGCCTGGGCGAGCATCCCGGCGGCGAGCGCCAGGGCGATGGTCAGCGCCGGATCGTTGAGTGGGGCGGGGTGCATGTGGGGTATCCTACCCGCCAATTTTCCGGATCACGCCCATGCCTTCGTCGACCAGCCTCTCCTCCCGTCCCATCGTCATCACCGGCATGCACCGCTCGGGCACGTCGCTCGTGGCCTCCTATCTCTCGTCCCTGGGGGTGGGGCTGGGAGACCGCCTGCTGGCCGCGGACGCCCGGAACCCGCACGGCTACTTCGAGGACGCCGACTTCCGCGAGCTCCAGGGGGAGATCCTGACCGACGCCACCCCCGAGGGGGATGGCGGCCATCGGGACTGGGGGTGGACGGAGAACGAGCGGCTGGACCGTGGCCGGTTCGCGCGCTGGACCGAACGCGCCCGGGCTCTGGCGGCGACCCGCTCCGGCCGTCCGGGGCTCTGGGGGTGGAAGGACCCGCGGACCTCGCTGCTGCTCGACTTCTGGGACGAGATCCTCGATCACCAGGCCCTCTACGTCCTGCTCTACCGCTTCCCGTGGGCGGTGGCGGATTCGATGCAGCGCGTGGGGGCGGACGTCTTTCTCGATCATCCCGAGTACGCCTATCGGATCTGGGCCTTCTACAACCGCCAACTGCTCGACTTCCACCGCCGCCATCCCGGCCGTTCGCTCCTGGTGAGCACCGACGCCCTGCTGCGGGACCCCGCGCGGCTGGCCCCTCTATTGCGCGAAAAGCTCGGCCTCGCGGTGGCGGACGGATCGCTCGCGAGCCTGCGGGACCGGAGCCTCTTCGTCTCCTTCGATCCCGGCGATCCGCTGGTCTCGCTGGTGGCCGCGACCTCTCCGCGGTGTACGCGCCTGCTCGCCGAGCTCGACGAGCAGGCGGACCTCCCCGCGGCCGGCCTCTGGAACGCCGCTCCTCTGCGCGGGGAGCGCCCGGCGGGACCGATCGACCTCTCCGTCGTCATCCCGTGTTACGAGCTCGGCGAGCTTCTGGTCGAGGCGGTCGCCAGCGTGGAACGGACCGCTCCGGACCACTGCGAGCTGATCATCGTCAACGACGGCTCGCGGCAGCCGCGTACCCTGGAGGTGCTCGCGGCGCTGCGCGAGGGGGGGTACCACGTCATCGACCAGCCCAACTCCGGCCTCGCCGCGGCGCGCAACCGGGGGATCCGCGAGGCGCGCGGCCGGTACATCCTGCCGCTCGACGCCGACAACCGGCTCTCCCCAGGCTTCATCACCTCGGCGATCCAGGTGCTCGACGCCCAGCCGGACGTGGGCGTCGTCTACGGAGACCGGCTCGAATTCGGCGGCCGCAACAGCCGCCGGTCGATCCCCGAGCTCGATCTCCCGATCTTCCTCTGGGCCAACTACATCGACGCCTGCGCCGCCTACCGGCGGGAGATCTGGGAGGCCTGCGGCGGCTACGACGCCGGGGCGCTGGTCTGGGAGGATTGGGATCTCTGGCTCTCGGCGGCCGAGCGGGGCTGGCGGTTTCACCGGCTGCCGCAGGTGGCGTTCGAATACCGGGTGCGGCCCAATTCCATGCTGCGGCAGGCCGAGCGCGAGGGGCTCCGCCAGACCGTGCGCGAGCACATCTATCGCAAGCACCGCGGACTCTATGAGGAGAACCTCACCGGGGTCCTCCTGATCGGGCATACCTACCTCCACGCCGTAACGGTCGACGCCCTCAAGCTGCGGGATTCCCGCGACCGCGTTCAACGCGAGGCCGAGCTCATCGCCGCGGACGCCCGGGCCCTGCGCGAGTCGCGCGACCGCCTCCAGCGCGACATCGATCTCCTGGCGGCCTCGGTCGAGCCCGAGCGGCAGGCCCTGCGGGCGCTCCAGCAGGAGCTCGCCACCCTCCGGGCGGAGATGGCGTTCATGGAGAGCACCCGCGCCTGGCGGTTGCGGGGAGTCGCCGTGCGCCTCAAGAACCGGCTCCTCCGCCGGGGATGAGGAAGGATATTGATCCTCGTCTATTTCCTGGCTTAAAATAGGGGCAGCGAAGCTCGAAAGGGAGGTCCCTGATGCAGCCCCGTCCCAAGATCCGGCGTTTCCCCCGCGTCCAGGCCGTGCACGCCGTGATGGTGCGCCTGCTCGGCGTCCAGCCCTTCGAGGAGTTCGCCCGTACGCGGATCCTCGGTCCGGGCGGGTGCATGTTCGTCAGCGAGGAGTCGCTCGGCTTCGGCTCGCTGATGGAGCTGTCGATCGCCGTCCAGGGGCGGGTGCTGAAGACCGACAGCCGCGTGGTCTACGAGATCCGCAAGAGCCCGACCGAGCATCAGGTCGGCGTCGAGTTCCTGCGCATCAGCCCCGGGGACCGCGCCTTTCTTGAATCCATCGTGGGGCAGCGGCTGGGGCAGCCGAGCAGCACGCCGGGTCCGGCGTTCAACTGAGCGGGAGCTACCGCGGCAACCCCCGCCCGGTCATCAGATAGGTCGCGAAGCTGCCCAGCCAGTGGCCCCCCTCGTAGTGCTCGCCGGTGACCGAGGCGAGGCCGGATTCGCGGTGGGCCGCGGCGGCGGCGCGCAGGGCGGGGAGGCGCGGGTCCCCCGGTGGCAGGCCGGCGGCGATCCCTTCGAGCATCCAGGCCCGGGAGAGGTTCAGGCCGTCCAGATGGGCCAGCTTGCCGTCGCTGGGGTCGGTGACCACCGCGGGGACCAGCCAGTCCTTGCCGCCGATCTGGGGGAGGAAGGCCGAGAGCCACGCCGCGTACTCGGCCGGCGGCAGGATGCGCCGCACCAGATCGGCCTCCGCCAGGCAGGGAGAGAGGAAGTCCTCCCCCGAGGGCTCGTAGGAGAGCGGGCAGGCGCGGTCCTGGAGGTACAGATCGCGGGCCCGCTTTTCGAACAGGACCTGGGCGTCGCGGTCGCCCGTGCCGCGGGCCCAGTCGATCATCAGCCCCAGGGAGAAGGCGGTCTGGTTGTGCTCGCCGATACGGATGGGGTGGGAGAGCTTGGGGAGCCAGGTGCGCAGACGGCCGACCGCCGCGGCGGCCAGCGGGTCCAGGGTCGCGGCCCAGCGGCGCGCCTGGGGGTCGTCCCACTCGTGGAGCTCCGCCGAGAGCTGGAGCAGCCAGGCCAGACCATAGGGGCGCTCGAAGGTGGCCCGCCCCTCCCCTTGCATGTACCTCACCTCAGCGGCGATGTTCTCCGGCGTCAGGCTCTGGTCCAAGGCCGCCCGGGCCTTGGCGGCGAAAGGGGCGCCGGGGAACCGCCGGGCCAGCCGCGCCAGCAGCCAGTGCCCGTGCACGGCCGAGTGCCAGTCGTAGCAGCCATAGAAGGCCGGGGTGAGCTGGCGCGGGGGCTTCACGTCCGCGTCGCCGTTGAGCGCGTGAGCGATCTTGTTCGGATACTCCTTGTGGACGCAGGCGAGCGCCAGGCTGGCGAAGCGCCCTGCGGTGGCGGCGTCGAGCCGCGGCTCCTCCCGGGGGGCGGGGGCCGCGGCGGCCAACGGAGCCAGGACGAGCGAGACGGCGGTCCAGAAAAGGATCGAATGCACGGTCATGGGCTGGGATGGTACATCCTTCGATTACAATCCGCTCAGGGCTCGGCCGTGAGGGCCTGGGGAGGTGAGCGATGAGCGACGTCAAGACGTATTCGGTGCGCGAGGAGATCGCCCACAGCGCCATCCACGGGCTCGGGATCGCCCTCAGCATCGCCGGGCTGATCGCCCTGGTCGTGACCGCCCGCCGCACGGGTGATACCTGGGACCTCGTGGCTTCCGCGGTCTACGGCGTCACGCTGATCCTGCTCTACCTGGCCTCCACCCTCTATCACAGCATTCCGCACCCGCCCGCCAAGCGGGTCCTGCGCGTGCTCGACCACTCCGCCATCTACCTCCTGATCGCGGGCACCTACACGCCGTTCACCCTGGTCAGCCTGCGCGGCCCCTGGGGGTGGACGCTCTTCGGCCTGATCTGGGGGCTGGCCATCCTGGGGATCACCTTCAAGGTGGCCGCCATGGGCCGTTTCCGCGGCCTGTCGCTGACGCTCTACATCGGCATGGGGTGGCTGGTGCTGATCGCCCTGCGGCCCCTCACCGCAGCGCTGGCGCAGGGCGGGATGATCCTGCTGGTCCTGGGTGGGATCGCCTACACCTCCGGGGTGCTCTTCTACGTCTGGCGGCGGCTGCCGTATCACCACGCCCTCTGGCACGCGTTCGTGCTCGCCGGCAGCGTCCTGCACTTCTTCGCGATCCTCCTCTACGTGGTCCCCGGCCGGAGCTGAGCGGTCTAATCCCCCAGATAGCGGAGCACCTCGGCCGGGCCGGGGGTGAAGCGCAGGGCACGGATCGCTCCATGCCCCCGCACCTCGACGCCCAGGTAGCGGCCGGAACGGACCTCGAGGGCGATCGAATCCCCGTTGACGATGGGCCCGCCGGTGTCCCCGATCTTGCGGATCACGAAGCGCTCGGAAGGGCCGGCGGTGGAGGCGCGGGCCCAGAGCTGCCCACCGGAGCCGGGATCGACGCTCAGGTAGAGCCCGTCATGAGACTGGAGGCTCACCTCGTCGCCGCTCATCAGCGCGCCGCCGTTCCAGTCCTTGAGCGTGAAGGTCTCCCAGAAATTGCCGCGGATCCAGAGCCGGGCCTCGACCGCGCCGTCCCCCTGCGGGTCGACCGAAAAATATTGGTTCGAAAAGCTTCGCAGCGAAACTCTATGAAGCGCCGCTGGGAGCTGGGAGGCCAGCGAGCTCCACACGGGCGCCTTGTCGCCGTCGGGGCGGATCAGCCAGAACCCCCGCAGATCCTGGTTGGCCGGCCGGCCGGTGTAGGTCTGGAGCGCCTCGTTGCAGTAGACCTCCCAATAGACGGCGTAGCGCACCCCCCAGCCGAGCGCCGCCTCCATCAGCTTCCGGATGCGCTCGAACCGCTCCCCCGTGGGGGCCCCCTGGTCCTTGGCCATGCCGTACTCGCCCAGGTAGATGTTGGAGCGGCCGAGCATCTTGCTCTCTGGCGCCTTCGACTGCAGGTAGTCGAGCGCCCGGGTGAGCTCAGCCTGAGTGAAGTCGAGGTCCCAACTGGAGTAGGAGTAGAGGTCGCAGTGGGTGTAGGGGATGACGTTGTTGGTGGCCGTCACCTTGCCCGCCATGGCGTCGGTTAGGAAGTTGACCTCGGCCGCGTGGAGCACCTGGACACCGCGAGGTCCCACCTCCTGGCGGGCCTGCTCCACGCCGTCCTGGCGGGCGTTCCACCAGTCGATCATCCCCTGGAGGCGCACCGGATCGGGATCGGCGCCGCCGGCCAATCCCTCGCGCAGGAGGTGGTCCCCCTCCCAATTCTGCAGGATGAAGGTCTTCCCCGAGCCCGCGTAGGTGGTGAGGAGGTATTTCGCCAGCCGGTACATCTGATCGCGCTCGGCGGCGGCCTCCTCGGGCGTCAGGCCGTCGAGGAACTGCGGCGAGATGGTGACCGGCGTGATCTCCAGGATGATCGTGGAGAACGGCTTGGCGAAGAGCTCCTGGAGGTATGGCCGCTGGGCCAGCTCGACCACGTCGGCGGACAGGGGGGTCCAGTCGGAGTTGAAGGGGTAGAGCTCCTGCATGTGGCCCGGGTAGAGGAAGACCTTGATCACCCGGCTGCCGAGCTCCAGGACGCGGTCGGCTCCCTCGTTGAGGAAATCCTCGCCGGTGAAGTTGTAGCGGCCCGCGGCGTGGGCCACCCCGAGCACGTCGCGGGCGTCCACGGCGCCGGCCGCGCTGGCGGAAAGAACCGTGGCCGCGAGGAGGAGGAGCCCGGCGAGCGCTCCCCTGCGGAGAGGGGTGAGGAGACGCATCTTCAGATAGTGTACGGTTGAGGATGGTTCCTCATCACAGGGGAGGACGATGAAAGCCGCGGTGATCGACGCATACGGGGGGAGCGACCGGCTCCAGATCCGGGAGATCCCGGAGCCTGGGGAGCCCGGGCCGGGGCAGGTGCGGCTGCGGGTGCGGGCGGCGAGCGTGAACCCCATCGATTGGAAGATGCGCCGTGGCAGCCTGCGGTTCGTCATGCCGGCGAAGTTTCCCCTCGTCCTCGGCCACGACGTGGCCGGCGAGGTGGACGCGATCGGCCCCGAGGTGACCCGCTTCGAGGTGGGCGACCCGGTCTTCGGGCTCGTCGATCCCCGCGCTCCGGGGGGCTCCTACGCCGAGCTGGCCCTGGCGCGGGAATCCGCCCTGGCGCCGATGCCCCAGGCGCTCTCCTTCGAAGAAGCCGCGGCGCTGCCCGTGGCCGGCCTGACCGCCCTCCAGGCCCTGCGCGACAAAGGGGAGCTGGTGGCGGGGGAGACGGTGGTAATCAATGGCGCTTCCGGGGGCGTGGGGCACCTCGCCGTGCAGATCGCGCACACCGTGGGAGCCCGGGTGACCGGCACCTCCAGCCGCCCGAGCCTGGATTTCGTCCGCTCCCTGGGGGCTGGCGAGGCGATCGATTACGAGGAGGAGGACTTCGCCGGCCGCGACGACGCCTGGGACGTGATCTTCGACGCCGCCGGCAACCGGACCTATCAGGACTGCGAGCCCTCGCTCTCCCGCGACGGCGGGATCTACGTGACCACCGAGGTCGGCCCCCGCTCCTTCCTCAACGGGCTCTTCACCGGCCTCGCGGGCCTCTTCGGCCAGAAGAGGCGGGCCCGCTGGATCACCGTCGCTCCCAAAGCCGAGGACCTCGCCTTCCTCGCCCGGCTGGTGGAGCAGGGGAGGGTCCGGCCGGAGATCCACGAGGTCTTCCCGCTGAGCCGCATCCGCGAGGCCCACGACCTCGGCGAGCGGGGCGGGGTGCGAGGGAAGATCGCGGTGCGGGTGGGGTAGGGGGCCTTCACACCCTGGAATCAGGCTTCATCGACGTCCTGCCTGGTAGGGCCTGCCCCACCGGCCTCATCGGAGCGCACCCGGTGTAGGAGCTCTCGCAGCTCCGCGGCGATATCACCTGGAGGATTCCCTCTAAGGCCCTTCTCGATCAGGCGCTTGGCTTCACCGAAGTCCCGGCAGTCGCGGGCCAGGGTGGCCGCGCTGCGATAGAGGACGGACCTCGTCGGCTCGTAGTCGTAGGCGCCTTCCAGGAGCTCCGCCGCCTTCCGCTCATGCTCAAAGGCCGAGCGAAACAGCTCTCGGGCTTGCCGCGGATCCCGGGAGAGCAAAGCCTGGTCGGCGAAATCCATCGCGAGCTCGTGGAATTGAGAAACCTTGGCTAGATCTTTCATGGCTTCATGATCCTCAAGCTGGGCCGGCTGACCCTGGTCAAGTGGAGCAAAGGCCGGCTGAACTCCACGACGCCGATCCAAGAGGGGCTGGAGGTGCGGAATCGCTGGATCTGCCTGATTTTTTCCGCGATTCGGCCCTTGATCACCGCCTCGCCGCCTTTCCGGATTCCTGAAACCTCCAACCGCTCTCCCTTCTGCAGAAGGGTGTCCTCCTCCGAGCCTAACCAGTAATCGTAACCAGTACCCTTGCGGGAGCGATGCAGGACGACCAAGTCTGTAAGGCTCCGCATAGCCAGGATAGCAACACCGCAGGCTCCGAGCTCGGTCGCCTCCTCGTCATCTCGATGAGAGAGCACCATCTGACGGCTCACACTTCATTGACATCCCCCCGCCCCCGGCATACGATGCCGCGGATCTGGAGCGACCCCCACCCATGGCCAAGAACCTGACGCCGAAGACGACGATCCTCGACGCCAAGCAGATGGCCCGGATCATTCGCCGGATGGCGGGTGAGATCGCCGAGCGCCATCACGGCAACCTGAGCTCGGTCCTCCTGGCCGGCATCCGCACCCGCGGCGTCCCCCTCGCTGAAAAGATCGCCGCCGAGATCGAGCGGATGGAGGGGGTCAAGCTCCCCGTCGGCATCCTCGACATCACCCTCTATCGCGACGACCTCTCGACCGTCGGCCCGCAGCCGCAGGTCAAGGGGACCCATCTGCCGCGGCCGATCGACGACTGCGCGGTCATTCTCTGCGACGACGTCCTCTACACCGGCCGTACCGTGCGGGCGGCCCTCGATGAGCTGATCGACTTCGGCCGCCCGCGCATCGTGCAGCTCGCCGTGCTGATCGACCGCGGCCACCGCGAGCTGCCGATCCAGGCCGACTTCGTGGGCAAGAAGGTCCCCACCTCGCAGAGCGAGATCATCGAGGTCTCCTTCCTCGCCACCGACCCGACCGAGCAGGTGCGCATCCTGGAGCGGCCCCCCCCCCAATGACCCCGGAGACCCCCATCCGCTGGAAACGCAAGGACCTGCTGGGCATCGCCGAGCTCTCCCCGGCCGAGATCGAGCTCATCCTCGACACCGCCGAATCGTTCAGCGAGATCGGCGACCGGCCGATCAAGAAGGTCCCCACCCTGCGCGGCAAGACCGTGCTCAACCTCTTTTTCGAGGCCTCCACCCGCACCCGGTCGAGCTTCGAGATCGCCGAGAAGCGGCTGTCGGCCGACAACATCAACTTCTCGACCTCCGGCTCGGCCCTGGAGAAGGGGGAGACGCTGGTCGACACCGCGCTCA
>JAICSG010001053.1 GCA_025937035.1 Thermoanaerobaculia bacterium
CACCCCCGGCGACACCTGGGCGACCAGGGCGATCTTCTGGTACTCGGCCGGCGAGTCCCCGCGCAGGCGGTAGGGGGTGTTGCCGTCCGGCGAGACGATCCGCGGCGGATCGCCGTCCGGAATCCCCTCGCAGCCCGAAGCGAGGCGGGGGGCGTCCCGCACGGGATTGCCCTGCGACCGCCACCAGGCCACCAGCTCGGGCGGATAGAGCGTGAACAGCCGCAGCTCGTGCGGCCTCCGGGCCACGCAGTCGCCGGCCAGCAGCTCGCCGGTCCTCGCGTCGACCAGCATCCGGCGGTGGATCGCGCAGGCGGTGAGCCTCGTCCTCCCCGGCAGGTAGGGGATGCGCACGCGGTCCGTGCAGAAGGGGCCGGGGAGCTGATGGCTGAGCGCGCAGACCTCGATCTCGTCGCGGACCAGCCCCTCCGGTTTGACCGGCCCTCTGCCGCCGCTCTCCAGGGAACGGAAGAGGTCGAAGAGGAGGGGCCCCGCGTGCTGGCTGCCCGAGATCCCCTTGCGGGGCTTGCCGTCGAAGTTCCCCACCCAGACGCCGATCGTGTAGCGGGCCGAGAAGCCGACCGCCCAGGCGTCCCGGTGGCCGTAGGAGGTGCCCGTCTTCCAGGCCACCCCCGGCACGTCGCGGGTGAGATCCCAGGCCTCGGGCAGATCCGGCCGGCGGACGTCCGTCAGGATCTCCGTCACCGCCCGCGCCGCCTCGGGCGAGAAGAGGACAACAGGATCGGGCTCCGCGTGCAACTTCCCATCCTCTTCCGCTTTTCCCTCAATAATCCGCGCCGGCCTGTGTTTCCCCCCCTGCGCCATCGTGGCGTAGAGATTGACGAGATCGAGCAGCCGCACCTCCCCCGCCCCCAGGATCAGCGGCAGCCCATACCGCCCCGCCGGCCGGTCGAGCGTCGAGAGCCCGCCGCGCTGCAACAGGCGGAGGAAGTCGCCAAGGCCCGTCTCCGCCAGCAGCCGGACGGCCGGAGCGTTGAGCGAGGTGATGAGCGCCTCCCGCACCGTGACCCGCCCGCGGTAGCGCTGGTCGTAGTTCTCGGCCACGTAGCCGGCGAAGTCGGTCGGGACGTCCAGGATGTACGAGTCCGGCACCAGCCGCCCCTGGTCCATGGCCATGGCGTAGAGGAACGGCTTGAGGGTCGATCCCGGCGACCGGCGGGCCATGGCGCCGTTGACCTGCCCCTGGAAGTAGGTGTCGCGGTAGCCGGACGACCCCACCAGCGCCCGCACCCCGCGCGTCTGGTTGTCGATCACCACCACGGCCGCGTTGCCGATCCCCTGGTCCCGCAGCTCCTTGGCCCGCCGCGCCACCTGCGACTCGGCGATCGCCTGCATCGACCGGTCGAGCGTGGTCCGGACGCGGGCCTCGCCAGGAAGCTGGGCCACCACCATCTCCGTGAAGTGCGGGGCCAGGAACGGCGGCCGGCGGCGGACCCTGGGGAGGGGCTCCCGCCAGGCCGCGTCCAGCTCCTTCTTCGAGAACACCCCGCGCGACGCGAGCTGCCCGAGAACCCGGTCGCGAGCCACCTGGGCGGCCCGAGGGTGGAGCGTCGGGTCGTACCGGATCGGCGACCGCGGCAGGGCTGTCAACAGGGCGATCTCCCCCAGCGAGAGCTGGTCCGGCCCCTTGCCGTAATAGAACCAAGCCGCCGCCCCGATCCCCTCGACGTTGCCGCCGTAGGGGGTGAGGTTCAGGTACATCTCCAGAATCCGGTCTTTCGAATATCGCCGCTCGATCTGAATCGCCCGGAAGGCCTCGCGGAGCTTCGAGCGCAACGTGCGAGGCCCGGGATCGGCCATCCGGGCCACCTGCATGGAGATCGTCGAAGCCCCCGACACCACCCTCCGGTGCCGCAGGTTGGCCCACACCGCCCGCGCGAGCGCCAGCGGATCGACCCCTGGATGGCTGTAGAACCGCTGATCCTCCGAAGCCACCAGGGCCCGCCGCACCTCC
>JAICSG010000444.1 GCA_025937035.1 Thermoanaerobaculia bacterium
CGTCCTCCTCGTCCAGGCCGTCCCCCCAGTCGTCGTCGATGAAGAACGAGGAGCCGTTGCGGGCCAGGCGCTCCCCCTCCCCGGAGGCGGCGGCGGCGATGTCCACCATGGAGACCACGCCCACCAGGCGACCCTGGGCGTCCGACACCGGGGCGCCGCTGATCTCGTTCTCGATCAGGAACGCGGCCAGCTCCCGCACGCTCATGTCGTCGCGGACCGTGAGGACCTCCGGGTTCATGAGATCGCTGGCGGTGATGGGGCGCATCCTTGAGTCTCCAATGGCTTCGGCCTTTGTACGATATCCGAAAACGCCTCCCGCGTCTGTGACGGCGCCGTAACGTCTTCTACCCCTGCACGAACGACTCGAACGTCTCCGGGTGGCTCACCCGCATCCGGGCCTCCTCGATGTCGACCACCGCCTGATGGACGAGCCGGGCCAGAGACTCCTCCATCGAGATCATCCCCTGTGCCTTGCCCAGGGTGATCTCGTTGTACAGCTTCTGCAGATGATTGCTGCGGATATGGTGCCGCACCGGATAGCTGGCCATCAGCAGCTCGATGGCCGGGACGCGCCCGCGGCCGTTGGCGCGGGGGACGAGCGTCTGCACCACGATGGCGTGCAGGGCCAGGGCGAGCTGATGGCGGATCTGCGCCTGCTGGGCCGGCGGGAAGACGTCGACCATCCGGTGCACCGCCTGCTGGGCGTCGTTGGTGTGCAGGGTCGAGAGCACCAGATGGCCGGTCTCGGCGGCGGTGAGCGCGGTGGCCACCGTCTCCAGGTCGCGCATCTCCCCCACCAGGATGATGTCGGGGTCCTGGCGCATGGCGGACCGCAGCGCCTCGTGGAAGGAGCGGGTGTCGCGCCCCACCTCGATGTGCTCGATCACCGAGCGCAGCGAGCGGTGCTCGTACTCGATCGGGTCCTCGATGGTGATGATGTGGCTGGTGCGGTTGGCGTTGATCTCCCCCACCAGGGCCGCGAGGGTGGACGACTTGCCCGATCCCGTGGGGCCGCAGACCAGCACCAGACCCCGGCTCGGCTTGACCAGCTCGGCGAGCACCGGCGGCAGGTTGAGGCTCGCCAGGGTGGGGACCTCCGACGGCAGCGCCCGCACGGCCGCCGCCACCTCGCCGCGCTGGCGGTGGACGTTGACCCGGAACCGCCAGGCGGAGCCCATCCCCTCGGCCACCGCGCGCCCGCGGGAGATGCTGAGGCTGAAGTCGGTCGATCCTTCCTCCGCCAGCTCCTTCCGCTCCTTGCCGCCGAGATGGCTCTGGAACAGCCGCTGGATCTCGTCCCCTTCGAGGGACGCCCCCTCCTCCGCCCGCAGCAGCCGGCCGTTGACGCGGAAGATGGGGGGCAGCCCCGGGACCAGCAGCAGGTCGCTCGCCTTCTGCTGGATCATCTCGGTGAGCAGGCGGTCGAGCGGCTCCCCCTCCCCGACCATCACCTGGGATGGGACGCGGAGGGCGAGCGCCGGGAGGAAATTCGGGTCTTCGGGAGATTCGGCTTGAATGTCCGGGTCACCGCCGGCCATCGGGTCGGCGGCGCCCTTGCTGTTCAGTTGGCGGACGAGCTCGTCGAGCTCCGGGTCGCGCAGGTGGTCGCTCATGGCGATAAGCATACGGATGAGCGGGGGATTTCGTTGAGGCGGCCGGCGATCGAGCTTGGGCGTGGTACTATGGTGCTTCACCATGAAAGCTCGAAATCTCCTTCTGACCTTAGCTCTTGCTCTGCTCATGCTCCCGGCTCTGGCCGCGGGGCAGCCGGCCAACCTGCTGCTCGACATCAATACGACGACCCTCGACGACTTCCCGCCGCGGGACGTGAACAGCTATGGCCTTCAGGCGGCCGGAAACCGGCTCTTCTTTCTCGCCAATGCCGGCGGCGCAGGGTATGAGATGTGGACCAGCGACGGTACCTCCGCGGGGACCCAGATCATCCGCGATCTCTGCCCGGGAACGTGCGACGGCAATGCCGGTCTGATCGGAGCCCTCGGGAACGTGATGCTCTGGTCCACCGGCATCGGCACTGCCCAGCTCTGGCGCTCCGACGGTACCCGTCCCGGTACGTTTGCCTTGACGGGACCGGACGTCAAGCTCCAGGCGTTCGGCGCTCCCACCACGGCCTTCTTCCGGGGCTCGTTCTACTTCGGAGGATGCTCCGGGCCCGGGTCAGGTTTCAATCAGGATTGCGACCTCTGGAAGAGCGACGGCTCGGTCGCCGGAACCCGGATCTTCCATCGTTCTCCCCACGTCTTCGAATGGCTGTTCGTGGCCGGAGACAAGCTCTACTTCCTGAAGGGCGACGACCAGGGCGCGGACCTCTGGGTGACGAACGGCACGCCCCGGGGCACGGTCCAGTTGCGCCACTTCGCGGATGGGCCGAACCTCGCGCCCCACGGCGCGGTCTCCGCCGGCGGCCGGCTCTTCTTCCTGGCCCGGGACGGCGGCGCCAGCGAGCAGTTGTGGACCAGCGATGGCACCGCCGCCGGAACCCGGAAGCTGACGAGCTTTCCGGGCTCCGAGCCGCTCGGTTCCTTCCCCAAGCTCAAGGCCGAGGGGAACCGGCTCTACTTCCTGGCGGACGACTCGCTCCATGGGCTCGAGATCTGGCGCTCGGACGGCACGGTCGCGGGGACCGTCCGGGTGACCGACCTCATGGACGATTCGCCGTTCACCGGCAATGGGTCCGACATCCTCACGGAGGTGGGCGGCGTCGTGGTCTTCCGGGCCAACGACCCCCGGTCCCCCTCTCAGCTCTGGATGAGCAATGGCACCCCGGAGTCGACCGCTCCCTTCCCCCTCTGCACGAGCTGCGCGCTCGATCCCTATACCGGCCTGATCGATTCCGGGGGGAAAGCCTTCTTCCTGCTCTACCCGGGGGGCGGCAAAACCCAGCTCGGGGTCACCGACGGCACGACCGCCGGGAGCCGCGCCCTGCCTTTGTGTAACTTCTGCAGCGTCGACGCCCTCCGCCCCTGGAAGGGTGGTCTGCTGCTGCTGCTCAGCGCGAGCTCCCAGACTCCCCAAATCTGGCTCAGCGATGGGACTCCCAAGGGAACAGGCCCGTTCATCAACCTCCCCGGCGGAGTGAATCAGAGCGACCCCCTCGAGCTGGCGGAGATCGGTACCCGGCTTTACTTCCTCACCACCAACGGTACCCCGGGGCTCTGGGCGCGGGACGCCGCGGGGACGATCCAACCGGTCTACTCCTTCCCCCGCGCGGAGCCAACCTCCGAGCCCGGGCGCCTGGCCGCCCTCGGCAACCGTCTCCTCTTCACCGCCTGGAACGGGAGCTCTCCCTTCGACCTCTGGTCGAGCATGGGCACGCCGGAGACCACCAACCGGTTGAGCCTGCCGCCGGAGATCGACTGGAATGACGCCGCCACGGGGCTCGTCCCGGCGGCCGGCCTCCTCTTCTTTCAGATCCGAACGGACTTCGACTCGTCCGACCTGTGGCGGACCGACGGCACCCGCCAGGGCACCTTCGTGATCGCTCACCTGACCGGCACCAACCCGGCGGCCATGGTCCCCTATCAGGGAAAGCTTTACTTCTTCCACGACGCCCAGATCTGGCGGACCGACGGCACCCCGCAGGGCACGGTCAAGACCGGTGACTACCCCGCGGACCTGAATGCCGTCGAGGTCGCGGCCCCCGGACCGAACGGGATCTATCTCAAGACGGTGACCAACCCTTTCCATACGGAATTCTGGGTCACGGACGGCACCACGGCGGGGACCCGCCAGCTCACCCACTTCAACGGACCCGGCGTGGCTGGATGGCCGCCCCTGTTCACCACCCTCGGCTCGAACGTCTACTTCTCCTGGCTCGACGGCCTCTACAAGACGGACGGCACTCCGCAAGGGACTACCCTCGTGCGGGCCTCGTCCTCCTTCGACCTCGCGACCCAGCTCGCCGTGTTCCAGGGACAGCTCTACTTCTTCACGGCGGCCTCCAGCTCGGAAGTACCTCTCCGCCTCTGGCGCACGGATGGAACCCCCGCCGGGACCGTCCAGATCAGCCAGTTTCCGGGCCAGGACGTGTTCAACTTCCCCGTGCAGCTGACCCCTTTCGCCGGCAAGCTCTTCTTCAACGTCGACGACGGCGTCCACGGCATCGAGCTCTGGGCCACCGACGGCACGCCGGCCGGCACCGCCCTGGTGCGCGACCTCGACCCCGGGCCGCTCTCCTCGAAGCCGACCCAGCTCACCGTGGCGGGAGGACGGCTCTTCTTTACCGCCGGCGACGACCTCCACGGCATCGAGCTCTGGCAGAGCGACGGCACGGCGGCCGGAACCCGCCTGGTTCAGGACATCGCGCCGCAGGCCTTCTCCTCCAGCCCCGCCGAGCTGACGGTGGCCGGCGACAACCTCTACTTCACCGCGGACGACGGCGTCCGGGGACGCGAGGTCTGGGTGCTCCCCCTGTCCGGCTCCACCGCCTGCCGGCCCTCCTCCACCCGGCTCTGCCTGAGCGGC
>JAICSG010001214.1 GCA_025937035.1 Thermoanaerobaculia bacterium
GCGAGGCTGTCGGCCTCGATGAACTGGCGGATCTCCTCCAGGCTGTGGCGGGCCGCGATCAGCTCGTTGCGGGTGGGGGTGTCGATTCCATAATGACAGGGCCATTGGGTGGGCGGCGCGGAGATGCGCACGTGCACCTCGGAGGCCCCGCCCTCCCGGACCATGCGCACGATCTTGCGCGAGGTGGTGCCGCGCACGATCGAGTCGTCCACCAGCACCACCCGGCGGCCGGCCAGCAGCTCCCGGACCGGGTTCAGCTTGATCTTCACCCCGAAATTCCGGATCGACTGCTTGGGCTCGATGAACGTCCGCCCCACGTAGTGGTTGCGGGTGAGGCCGAACTCCAGCGGCAGGCCGGACTCCCGGCTGTAGCCCATGGCCGCGTAGAGGCCGCTGTCCGGCACGGGGACGACGATGTCCGCCGGGGCCGCCGCCTCGCGGGCGAGGCGGGCCCCCATACGCAGCCGCGTCTGGGCCACCGAGTCGCCGAACACCCGGCTGTCCGGGCGGGCGAAATAGACGTGCTCGAAGATGCAGCGGGCCGGCCGGGTGTGATCCGGCAGGTGGTAGGTCTCGACCTTGCCGTCGCGCGCCACCACCACCTCCCCCGGCTCCACCTCGCGCACGAACCGCGCGCCCAGAAGGTCGAAGGCGCAGGTCTCGGAGGCGAAGCAGGGGCAGCCGTCGAGATCGCCGAGGACGAGGGGCCGCAGACCGTGGGGATCGCGGGCGGCGATCAGGCAGTGGTCGGTCACCAGCAGCAGGGAGTAGGCGCCGCGCACCTCCTCCAGGGCCGCCATGAACGACTCGACGATATCCGGCCGAGGATTGCGCGCCATCAGGTGCAGGATGACCTCGGTGTCGCTCGTGGTCTGGAAGATCGACCCCTCCAGCTCCAGGCGTTCCCGGATCTCCGCCGGGTTCACCAAGTTGCCGTTGTGGACGATGCTGACCGGCCCCATCGAGGTCTTGACCGCGATCGGCTGGGCGTTGGCGATCACGCTCGATCCGGCGGTCGAGTAGCGGGTGTGGCCGATGGCCCGGCTACCGGGGAGGCGGGCGATCACCTTCTCCTTGAAGATGTCGGAGACATGTCCCATGCCGCGCTCGACGTGGATCTGCCGGCCGTCCCAGGAGACGATACCGGCGCTCTCCTGCCCCCGGTGCTGGAGGGCGTAGAGCCCCAGGTAGGTCAGGTTGGAGGCGTCGTCACAGCCCTCGATGCCGAAGATTCCACACATGGCTCGTCCCGCTCGTGGTAACGAAAGATCGCGCGCCGAAATTCTCCCGGCTACAGCCCCAGCGCCTTTGGCAGCGCGGTCGACCAGGTCTCGTGGAGCCGGGCGACCGGAGCGCGGAAGCTCTCCCCGCCCGACCGCACCTCCAGGGTGTCGCCGCCGGTCTCGCCGATCTCCCGCGCGGGCACCCCGGCCTCTTCCGCCGCCTGGAGCACCCGGTCAAGCGCCGCGGGGGGGCAGGCGACGATCGCCCGCCCCTGCGACTCGGAGAAGAGGTCGGCCCCGGTGAGCGGTACCTCGACCCGGACGCCCAGCGGCCGGCGGCCGAAGCAGGCCTCGGCGAGGGAGATCAGGAA
>JAICSG010001076.1 GCA_025937035.1 Thermoanaerobaculia bacterium
CATCTGCAAGAGCCTGCCGCCCGGCGCCGCGACCCTCGTCGAGGTCCCCGGCGGCCACTGCTTCGAGGGGGACGCCCCCAAGCTCGCCGAGCGCTTCCTGCGGGAGGCCGGGCTGGACCCGGGACGGGTGGATGGGAAGGCGGGGCGGGGGAAGGGAAAACCGTAATTTCCCGCCCCACCCGGGGAAAGCAAGCTCGGCAAGCTTTTCGCCCTCTTCTCCCGGATCGGGAGAAGAGGGCCGGGGTGATGACGCCCCCTAATGCCGCCGGTCGAAGTTGACGCCCTTCTCCACCTGAGCGATGGCGTCGTCGACCAGACGGATGGCCCTGGCGCGATGGCCACCCTTGTCCGGATCGGCCTTGTCGAGCTCACCCTTGGCGGCCCGCAGGTGCTCCAGGGCGGCCTGCATGTGCGGCTGGTCGGCGCTGGCGCGGCCTATCAGGAAGCCGGAGACCAGAACTGCGCAGAGGAGCAAGGCTACAACGATACGGCTGCGGGTCGTCTTCATACCGTGTTTCCTTTCATCGTATGCGCGACGGTTGAGCCCGTCGGGTTGGCCGCTTGTAAACGATTTGTATACACCAGAGGGAGCATACTCTGATCCCTGACGCGCGCAAAGGCCCTCTACGGCAGCCGCAATACCACGATCGTCTGGTCGTCCTCGCGCGGCGCGTGGCCGGTGAAGCGGGCCACGTCGTCCAGGATGCCGTCGCGCAGCCCCTCGGGGCCACGGCCGGCGTGACGGGCGAGGCTCTCCTCCAGACGCTCGAAGCCGAACATCTCGTCGCTCCCCTCCCGCCGCGCCTCCACCACCCCGTCGCTGAACAGGAAGAGGGTATCCCCGGGGGAGAGCTTGGCCGTGCGGGGGTCGACCATGAGCTGGCCACGCACGCCGAGCGGATAGGCGATCGACTCCAGCGACTCCACCCGGCCGGTGGCGCTGATCCGGTAGGGGTGCAGATGGCCGGCGCTGGCGTAGACCATCTCCAGCCGGCGGGGGTCGATGAGGGCATAGCAGAGGGTCGCCAGCAGCCGCTTGCGGGCGGTCTGGTAGACGGTGCGGTTAAGCGTGCGGAAGACCTCCGGCACCTCCGGATCGAAGGTCACCTGCACGGCCAGCGCCGACTTGGCCATCGACATGATGAGCCCGGAGGAGACCCCGTGGCCGGCGACGTCCCCCACCGCCACGGCGAGCCGGCCGTCCTCCAGCGCCAGCACGTCGTAGAAGTCGCCCCCCACCTCCGAGGCCGGCAGGTAGGCGTGGGCGATGTCCACCCCGGCCAGCCGCGGCGGCAGGTCGGGGAGGATCGAGCTCTGGATCCGCCGCGCCGTCTCCAGCTCCACCCGCTGGCGCTCGCGCTCGGCGATCCGCCGCACGTGCGGCGGGACGTCCTCGTAGCGGTAGATGAATTCCTTGCCGCTGCCGAGATACCGCAGGCTGGCGAGGAGCGGCGCCGCGAAGGCCGCGACCACGATCCACCCTTGGACCTCCAGGCTTCCGTTCGCCGCCGTGAGCAGGGGCCAGGCCCTCAGGAGCCCGTGCGACACGAGCCCCGCGAGGAGCACCGTCAGCAGGTCGGTCCCCAGGAAGAGCCCCACCAGAACAGCGGAGGTGACGAGGGAGACGGCGAGGGTCCAGCTCAGCGGCGCGGCGATGAGCAGGGGGGGCAGGATCACGGCCGCCACCGCCACGGCGGTGAGGGAGCCCCCCCACCGGCCGAGGTGGCGGGCCGCCACCGGCAGCAGCCAGAGGATGAGGGCGAGCAGGAACGGGAAGAGGACCGCCAGCGACGAGGCGAGGATCTCCACGCCGGGCCACCGGGTGCTGGCGATCGTCAGCGTCGAGGAGAACCCCCACACTCCCGCCCGCCGGCCGGCGAGCAGCAGCGCCGTGATCCCTCC
>JAICSG010000107.1 GCA_025937035.1 Thermoanaerobaculia bacterium
CCCACCTGGATGATGGTGGACATCCGCTTCGTCGAGAAGTTTCCGGACATCGTGCCGCTCGCGGTGCTCAAGGAGACGCCCGGCCTCCAGGACATGATGGTTACCCAGAAGGGCTCGCGCCTTTCCGTGCAGCCGGTGACCAAAAAGGAGTTCGACGTCGTGCTGAAGCTCGGCCGCAAGGGTGGGTGGACGTCATGAGAGAGCACGACGGCTATTGGGCGGACCAGATCGAGATCGAGTGCCCCTATTGCGGCGAACGGGTGGAGATCTCGATCGAGCCGGACGTCTACGGCACCATGGTCCAGGACTGCGAGGTCTGCTGCAACCCCTGGCAGGTGACGATCACCCGCGACCGCTACGGCGACCCGGAGGTGCGGGTGGAGCGGGCACAGTAGGAGAGCTGGTATGGTGACGTCAGGGTTGTTCCTTGTGCTTGTGGTGATGGCTCTGGTGATCGCCGCCCTCGTCCGCTTCCTAATCCGATCAACCTGAGCTGGAAGGATCTGCTGGACGAGGAAGAGGGGCCGCCAGTTTAGATCATGCGTCTCTGAGCGGGCGGCTGACTGGTTGGAGCGGAGCCAGGGTTGGTATATTCTCAGGCAAATTACCAAAGGAGAGCCGCGATGAAGACGTCCGTCTTGCTCGCTGTAGCCCTTGTGCTCTCGGGGTTGCCCCTGGCCGCCGCTGAGGGTCCGACCTGCTCCAACCCGCAGTCGCCGCGGAATATCAGCTCCAAGTCACGACCCTCGCCGTACTTCCTGACCTCGGGCAATTCGATCGTCAGTGATGCCACCCCGGAGTCGCTGGTCTATCTGCCGCGCTCGGGTGGCCCGGCCCAGAAGCTCATGCGCTGCGGCCAGCACTATCATTTCCCCATCGAGAACCGCCAGGGGTGCCAGGGCGAGCCCGCGTCTCTCAAAGGCACGGGGTCCTGCGAGACGGCGCCGGTGAAACCCGGCGATTGGATCGAGATCCATACCGTCTACGCCGCCAAGGTGAAGAGCGGAGACTGCGATCCCGAAACTCTCGAGTGCTGCGAGGAGGGGCCGTTCCTCGTCCGGGCCTTCGAGGCGAAGGTGACGAAGGATGGCCGGGGCGGGGCGATCGTGCCGCCGCCCGGGCGCCCTCTGGCCGAGTGGTCCGGCTCGACGACCGGCTGTGAGAAGGAGCCCGGCGAATGCAAGCCGGCGGCCCTGTGGAGCTTCCGGCTCGGCTGCTCCTTCCGGGTGAGCGAGGAGCAGGTCAAGGCGTTCCACCATCACGATCCGGCCCGTCCGTTGCAGCCGGCGGACCGGGTGAGCCGCGACCTCACCCTGGTCGTCGCCAAGCCCTGAGGTCCGCGCTGGCGGAGATCTCGATCGAGCTGGACGTCTACGGCACCATGGTGCAGGACTGCGAGATCTTCCTGTGGCGGAAAGCGAGCAAGGCATCGAAGCTGCGGGTGGGTAACCAGGACCAGACCACCTGGCTCTCAGGGGGAGGCATTATTGTTGCTAAAGCTCTCCCCTGATGTCATACCCGGCACGCCACCCGCTCTCCAGGATCGCCCGGCGCGGGGCTCTGGCCCTGCTGAGCAGCCTGCTGGCCCTCGTCCTGGGCGAGGTTGTCCTGCGCGTCTTCTCGCGGGACGCCTTCTACGTCTGGCCGCCCCATCTGCACCAGGAGCTCCATCCCACTCCCGACGTTCTGCCTGGGGTGAACGGCACCTCCCGGTTCGAGATCAACTCGATCGGAATGCGCGGGGACGAGCTGTCCAAAGCCCGGGATTTCCGCATCCTGGCCCTGGGGGGGAGCACCACCGAATGCCTCTATCTGGATCAGACCGAGGCTTGGCCCCATCTCCTCCAGGAGCGGCTCGGGCCCCGCGCCTGGGTGGGCAACGCCGGCCGGAGCGGCCTCCATACACGTCACCACCGGCTCCAGGCCGAGAAGCTCCTCGATCAGCTCCCGCGAATGGAGGCCGTGATCGTCCTCACGGGCGTCAACGACCTGTCCGTGCGCCTCTCTCAGGACACGGCGTGGAAACCTGCCGACTTCACAGCCCCGAAGGCGCTGTCCGGCCTCATGCAGGAAGCCTTCGCGATCCAGCCTCCGCGGCTCATGGACGGTCCGTTCTATAACAAGACGGTCCTCTGGCAGATGGCGAAGAGCCTCGGCCGTACGCTCCAGTCCGGAGGCGCCACCCAGGACGCCCTGGGCCGGATCTATGAGACCTGGCGCCGGCACCGCCACGAGGCTCTCCGCGTGCGCCAGCGGCTCCCGGACCTCGGCCCCGCCCTGGCGGAGTGCGGGGACAACCTGCGCGCCATCGCCCGGTCCGCGGCGCTACACCACGCCCGGATCGTCTTCGTCACCCAGCCCTTCCTCTGGCGCGACGACCTCCCGCCGGACCTCCAGCGGCTGCTGTGGTTGGGCGGCGTCGGCCCCTTCCAGAAGGAAGCCGGCCACGAGTACTACTCGGTCTCCGCCCTGGCCGCCGGCATGGACGCCTACAACCGGACCCTCCTCGCCACCTGCCGCCGGATCCCGGGAGCGGTCTGCGTGGACTTGGCGGCCCTGCTCCCCAAGGACACCACAGTTTTCTATGACGATGTCCACTTCAACGAGGCGGGGAGCCGGCGGGTGGCGGAGATCCTGGCGGAGCGGCTTGCCGCCGCTCCTTTTCAGGGCTCGCCGCCGCCCTCGGCCGCGGGCAGGAGAGCGATCGTGAGCGAGTAGCGGGGCCACACAGGGCCGCCCCTACGAATTCGTTGAGGGGACGGGAGAGGGGCAGGGGTGAGGGTTATCCTGTAAGGGCCTCCTCCAGCCGGTCCCTGCACCCGCGGCTGAGCGGCAGCTTCTTGCCGCTCTTGAGCACCACCACGAAATCGCCGTGGGGGCTGGGCTTGAGCTCGCGGACGGCCGCGAGGTTGACGATGGCCGAGCGGTGGATGCGCAGGAAGCGGTCGCCGGGCAGCTTTGCTTCCACTCCCGACATGGTGTCGCGCAGGAGGTGGGATTCACCGTTGGCATTCAGGCGGACGTAGTTGCCTGCGGCCTCGATCCATTCGATCTCCTCGGGGGCGAGGAAGAGGACCTGTCCGTTGTTGCGGACGGCCAGCCGCTGGAAGGTGGGGGGCTCGGGCTGTGGCGGCCCCAGGAGCACGGCGAGCTGGCGCTGGAGGCCGGCCGCCGCGGCGAGCAGCTCGGCCAGGCGCCGCTCGCGGAAATCGTCTTCGACGTTCGCGCCGCGAAAACTCATTGGATTCATATCAGATTCGTTCCTCTTCGCCCTCGCTCCAAGAGACCCTCAGGAAAAAGGGCCGCCGGAGTGGGCCTCCGGCGGCGGACATGGAGGATGCACCTGAGTGCTCTAAAAAACCTTACCGAAGCGTGACCCGCGCGCCGAGCCGGAAGACGCGGGGGCTCAGCACCTCCAGCACGTATCCCGAGTTGCTCCGGCCGAGCACGCCCTGACGCTGGAGGACGTACGACTCGTTGAGGGCGTTGAAGACGTCCAACCCCAGATTGAGGCCGACCTGGCTGAAGCTGAATTCCTTCTCCACCCGCAGGTTGACCACGTGGATGTCCGGATAGCGGAAGGCGTCCGGCGAGGAGTCGACCGGAACGTCGAGGCCGGCGGCGGCGTTGTCGGAGATCGTGGTGCGGAAGATCCGCTGGACGTAGCGGACCGGATACCCCTGCCGGCCGGTCAGGTTCGCGGCGACGTTGAACCCCCAGGGGTGGTCGGGCGCGATCTGATAGAGGCCGTTCAGGCTATAGGACCACTTGCTGTTGATGAACACGTTCCCCTTCGGCCCCGAGGCGGTGCCGGAGCCCTGCAGAACCTCGGTGCCGTCGACCACGCCGCCGGCGATGGTGTCGGTCGGGTCCTGGTTCTCGCTGGCGGGGATGCGCCACCGCCAATCCTGCCAGGAGACGTTGCCGCGCATCATCCAGCGGTTGGAGAGCCGCTTGTCGAAGGTGAGCGAAGCGCCCTTGAACTCCTGCTCGCGATCGCCGTTGGTCAGGAAGAAGCCGTTGCGCGTGGTCACCCCGGGCCGCAGCTCCCAGTAGTGGACGGTGTAGGTGTGGCCGTCCGGCGCGGTGACGGTGACCGGATCGGCTTCGACGTAGTCGCTGCGTTGCGCGGGCCGGCCGACCGAGCCGAGGAACGCCGGATCGTAAGGATTGTCGGTGTCGAAGACGAGCCGCTGGGCGTCGAGGATGCCGTGCGTCTTGCGATAGGTGAGATTGAGGCCGACCACGAAGTCGGGCAGCAGGGCGTGCTCGGCGCCGAGCAGCAGCTCGTCGGTGATCGGGGCGCTGAGGTGGGCGCTCACCGCGCTGGACTGCAGCGGCTGGAGGGTGATCGGGTTGACGTTGCCGCTCGGCGGCGCGATCTCCGGCCCGAGGTCGCCCGGATCCAGCGTGGGACCGCCGTTGTTGTTGGAAAGGAAATACCGGTAGGAGGCGCCCGCGATCGGGTTGAGGAAGCCCGCGGTGCCGTTGCCGAGCTGGTCGGCGAAGCGCGAGTAGCTCGCGCGCAGGAGGGTCTTGCGCTGCGCGCCGAGGGCGTAGGTCAGGCCGACCCGGGGGGTGATGTTGGTCCAGGTGAAGCCGGCGTCCTGACCTCCGTAGTGGATCTCGGGCAGAAGCTCCGGGAACACCGGGTTGGCCCCCACCGTGGAGGCGAGGCTCTTGCCCCCCTGCCGGTCGTACCGCAGGCCGATATTGGCGGTGAGATTGCCCCGGGACACCGTATCCTGAAGGTAGGCGCTGGTGTATTCGGTCTTCGTCTTCGGGCGGGCGTCACGGGTGATCGCCAGCAGGTTGACGTCCGGCGCCAGCGCGATCTCGAGGCCGCCCGCCTGGAAGCTGAAGAGCGACGACTGCTCGGCCGTGCGGTAGGCCGCGCCGTACTTCAGCTCGTTGGAGAGGCTGCCGAGGTTGAAGAAGTTGGCGGCGTCCGCCTTGGCCTGCCGCTGCGGGCGCTCGATCTGGTTGAGGAAGAAGCTGTTGTGCCAGACCTGGTTGAGATCGCGGTAGGCCAGCGCGTCGCCCCCCTGGGGGACGAGTTGGAACCCGCCGTTGACCACCGAGTACATGCCCGTCAGATAGAAGTTGCTGCCGATGATCTGGGTATCCTCGGCTTTATAACCGGTGGGTGACGCACCGAATTTTGACTGGTTCCAGGTGGTCTCCTGCGGGCGCAGCGGACCGGCGTTGCGGCCAATCTTGATCTTGTCGCCGTTGAAGGCGAAGAGGGTCGCCGAGTTGGCGGGCGTGACCTGGGCGTTGAGCTTGCCGTTCCAATCCTTGAGCGTCGTCCGATCGCTGAAGTCGCTGATCGTCAGGAGATCGACCTGCTGCCTGGAGTAGGAGCCCCAGATCCAGAGGCGGTCCTTGAGGATCGGTCCGCCGAGCTCGGCGCCGTATTCCTGATTCTTGTCGATGCGGTTCCCCTGCTTGAAGGCGGTCTGGGCGTGGTTGCCGTTCCAGGGGCCCGCCTGGCCGAGGTCGGAGCGGTTGATGTTGAGGTCCCCTTGAGTGCTCTTGTCGTCGACGTAGTAGCGGCCGGAGCCGCGCCAGTCGTTGGTGCCCCGCTTGGTCACCATGTTGAGGACCACGCCGCCGGTGGCGATCGAGGCGTCGCTGCCCCCCGTCGTCACCTGCATCTCCTCGAAGGCATCGAAGTCGTAATAGGTGGGCGAGGAGCCCAGGGCGGCCATGTCGGTGATCACCATGCCGTCCACCGACCAGATGGCCTGATCGCCGGCGGAGCCCGGGCCGGTGTAGGAAGCCTGCTGGCCGCTCTCGTTGCCGCCCACGTTGATGCGGTCGGTGAGCACGCCCGGCGTGGACGCGAGGACCGACCAGGGATCGCGCGGCGTGGGGACCTTCTCGAGGTCGGTCAGGGTGACGGTCTGGCCGGGCCCTTGCCGCTGGGGATCGAGCAGCGGGATCTCCGAGCCGGTCTTGACGAGGATGTCGCCCGTGAACGCCGGCTGGATCGCCATCTCGACGTTGGTGTTGCGTCCGAGGTTCACGGTGACCCCCTGCTGCTCGAGCGGGTTGAACCCTTCGAGCTCCGCCTTGAGGGCATAGCTCCCTGGCGAGAGGCCGAGGAAGTGGAACTTGCCCTGGGCGTCGGTGGTCTGGATCAGGGGGGCTCCGGCGCCGGTCAGGGTCACGGTGACCCCCGGGATCGGCGAGCGGTCGTCGCCGCTCACCACCGTGCCGTAGACGTTGCCGCTCTGCACCTGGGCCAGCACCGGCAAGGCGAGGACCAGCAGCAGGACGACGAGGTAAAGCGCGCGCTTCGAAAGCGAATGCAAAATCATGAGATCAAACCTCCTTGTCGAAAACCCGTTGAGGTCGTACAGGGTCTCGGGTACACCTCTTCTTCGTCAGCCGCCGGCCTCACCTCCTTCCGATTCCAATCAACCTTCGCGAGCCCTGCTAGAGCAAGCGTTGTGCCGCCCGTCTCGGGAGGAGATAAATGACTGATGACGTTGGAGAAAACCGGATTCGCGGGGCGTTGAGCGAAGCGATCGAATCCAATTCTCTGAATCGTCCGGGCGCCGCGTGGAGCCCGGCCCGCGCGGGCAATCGCGGCTCGGCCCCCAACGGGCGCGGCTCGTCCCGGAATTCTTGCGATTCACCCCACGATGATCAGAATTTTGGAATTCCGGGCGGTTGATTCGAAAGTTTGAAGAGATTTTGGCGGAAAAGGTTTCCAAAGTGTCCTCGCCGGATGTCGCCGGTGTCCTCCGGGGGGAACGGTGCCGCCCTCTTGACTCTCCCCACCCCCTGGCGGGACGATGAGGCGGGCCATGCACACGATCTTCAAGGACTTCCCCTTCTCCGCCGCGCACGCCATCCGGGGGCACACCCGCGGCTGCCAGAACCTGCACGGGCACAACTACCGGGTGCGGGTCCACCTCCGGGCGAGCCAGCTCGACCCCCTGGGCATGGTGCTCGACTTCGCCGACCTCAAGGCGATGATGCAGGAGATCGTCGGCCCCTTCGACCATCAGGTGATCAACGAGATCCCGCCGTTCGACGAGCGGAACACCACCGCCGAGCTCCTCTCCCAGTACGTCTTCGAGGAGATCGAGACGCGGCTGGCCGGGCAGGAGCGGGTGCGGGTGGTCCGGGTCGAGGTCTGGGAGACCGAAACCTCCTGCGCCGTCTACGAGCGGTGACGGCGGCCCGCCCCCCGATCGGATAGAATCCCCCAGAGGTCCATCTCGGAAACGTTCTGGGTGCAATCGACATAGTTCCTGGAGGAAAGTGGAATGGCTGCTGAGAAGCCCTCGCTGGAGGGGCTGCGCATCGACCGCTCGGAGAGCGTGGAGGAGGGGGGCCGGGGACGGCTGTGGATCGCGCTCGCGATCGTGGTGGTGCTCGTCCTGGCCGTGTGGGGGTGGCTCGCCCGGCCGCGCGCGCCACAGGTGCGGGTGGCCACGGCGCAGGCCAGGACCGGCGGCGCGGCCGCGGCCGGGACGGTGCTCAACGCCTCGGGCTATGTCACCGCCCGGCGGCAGGCCACGGTCTCCTCGAAGATCACCGGCAAGGTGGTGGACGTGCTGGTCGAGGAGGGGATGGAGATCCACGAGGGGCAGGTGCTGGCCCATCTCGACGACTCGATCCCCAGGAAGGAGCTGGCGCTCGCCGAGGCCCAGCTCGCCTCGCAACGCCGCGCGCTGGCCGAGAACGAGGTGCGGCTGCGGCAGGCCAAGCTCAACCAGGACCGCATGCGCCGGCTCCATAAGGAAGGGGTCACCACCCAGGCCGACCAGGACACCGCCGATGCCGACGTCGACGCCCTGATGGCCCGGCTCGCTCTCGGGCGCCAGGACGTCGAGGTGTCCGAGCGCCAGATCGCCCTGCGGCGGCAAGACTTGGACGATACGGTCATACGCGCCCCGTTCTCCGGGGTCGCCGTGAGCAAGGACGCCCAGCCGGGCGAGATGATCTCGCCGGTCTCGGCCGGCGGCGGCTTCACCCGCACGGGCATCTGCACACTGGTGGACATGAAGTCGCTGGAGATCGAGGTGGACGTCAACGAGAGCTACATCCACCGGGTGCAGCCGGGCCAGAAAGTGATCGCCACCCTCGACGCCTATCCGGACTGGCAGATCCCGGCGCACGTGATCATGCCGGTGCCCACGGCCGACCGCCAGAAGGCGACGGTGAAGGTGCGGCTCGGCTTCGAGCAGCTCGATCCGCGCATCCTGCCGGACATGGGGGTGAAGGTCGCCTTCCTGGGCGACGAGAAGGCCGGAGGCGCCGTGTCCGGCAAGCCGGTGGTGACGGTCCCCCGCGCCGCCGTGCGCAAGGACGGCGACCGCGACGTGGTCTTCGTGGTCCAGGGGGACAAGGTCGAGCGGCGGGCGGTCGGCCTGGCCTCAGGATCGGGGGAGGAGGCGGTGGTCACCTCCGGCCTCGCCTCGGGCGAGCAGGTGGTGGTCGAAGGGCCGGCGGACTTGAAGGACGGAGCCACGGTCTCCATCCAGACTTCGGAATCGAGGAGGTAGCGATGGCGTTCGACGGCAATGTGGTACGGGTCCAGAACCTCCATAAGGAATACCGCCGCGGCAGCGAGCGGGTCGACGTCCTGCAGGGCATCAATCTGGAGATCCCCCAGGGTGATTTCCTCGCCCTGATGGGCCCTTCCGGCTCCGGCAAGACGACGCTGCTCAACCTGATCGGCGGGCTCGACCGGCCGACCTCGGGGGCGGTCGAGGTCGCGGGCGAGCCCATCAGCCGGCTCTCCGACGGCCAGCTCGCCAGATGGCGGGCGCGCCACATCGGCTTCGTCTTCCAGTTCTACAACCTCCTCCCGGTGCTGACCGCCGAGAAGAACGTCGAGCTCCCCCTGCTGCTGACCAGGCTCTCGGCGGCCCAGCGCCGGCAGCACGTGGCGACGGCGCTGGCGGTGGTGGGTCTCGCCGACCGCGCCCGGCACTATCCGCGGCAGCTCTCCGGCGGCCAGGAGCAGCGGGTGGGCATCGCGCGGGCGATCGTCACCGATCCCACCCTGCTGCTCTGCGACGAGCCCACGGGGGACCTCGACCGCAAGTCGGGCGACGAGATCCTCGATCTCCTCCAGGCGCTCAACCGCGACCACGGCAAGACGATCATCATGGTCACCCACGACCCCCACGCCGCGGCCCGCGCCCGCCGCACCCTCCATCTGGACAAGGGCAATCTCGTCACGGAGATGGCGGCATGAGATTCCTCTATCTGATCTGGAAGAACCTCTGGCGCCGGAAGCTGCGCACCCTGCTGACGGTCTTCTCG
>JAICSG010000389.1 GCA_025937035.1 Thermoanaerobaculia bacterium
ATCACCCTGGAAGGCCGCGGCCCCAGCGGCGAGACGATCGTGGCCGAGAACGACACGGCCATGGACCTCTACCTCTTCAAGCACAACCTGCCGGCCTACGAGCGGCCGACCGCCAAGGCCAAGGCCGGCTCCGACTCCTCGCTCTTCAAGCTCGGCATCCGCGTCTACGCGGACGCCACCAGCAAGAGCAACAAGGACGACTTCACCGGCATCAAGAGCAACGACAGCGGCGAGGGCGTCGACGTCAAGCGCACCTACGTCTCCGTCACCAGCCAATTCGACAAGGTCTGGTCGGCCAACTTCACCTCGGATATCGGCGACCAGGGTGCCAAGCGCTATGACGTCTTCGTGAAGAAGGCCTACATCGAGGCCAAGGTCAACCCGATGGCCACCTTCCGGCTCGGCTCCGCCGACACCCCCTGGATCCCCTACGTGGAAGGCCTCTACGGCCTGCGCTACATCGAGAACGTGATCACCGACGCGCTGAGCTTCGGCACCTCGGCCGACTGGGGCTTCCACCTCCTCGGCAACAGCCCGCTGGTGCAGTACCAGGTCTCGGCCGTGAACGGCCGCGGCTACAGCAACCCCACCCGCAGCAAGAGCGTGGACTTCGAGGGCCGGCTCTCCGTCACTCCGGTCAAGGGGCTGAATCTCGCCGTCGGCGGTTACAGCGGCAAGCGCGGCCTGGACACCGACACGGTGCCGGCCAAGCACACCGCCACCCGCGAGGATGCTCTCGTCGCCTACAACAACGACCATTTTCGTATCGGCGGTGAGTGGCTCGAGGCCAAGAACTGGAACAACGTCGCCAGCATCCTGACCGACAAGTCGGACGGCTACTCCGTGTGGGGGCAATTCAACTTCAATCCCACCTGGGCGATCTTCGGCCGCTACGACGAGTCCAAGCCGAGCAAGGACCTCAAGCCCAACCTCAAATTTACTTACTACAACGCGGGCTTCCAGTGGACGGTCAACAAGGCTTTCGCCGCTTCGCTCGTCTACAAGTACGGCGACGTCGGGGGCGGCACGCTGGGCACCAGCAACGGCACCATCGGCTCGACGAATCCGAATTTCAAGGGCAAGTACAGCGAAATCGGCGTCTGGACCGTCTACAACCTCTTCCAGTGATCTCGTAAGCCTCCCTGTTGGATCAAGGCCGCCGCGAGGCGGCCTTTCTTTTTGCAAGGAGGTCAACGCGCCTACGACGTCCGGTGCAGCCGGAAATCCAGGAAGGGCGGGTTTCCACCGGCCGGGCCGATAGGGGAATCCACCCGATAGGAGAGCGTCACCGGCGAATACCCAGGCTTCGAGACCCGGATATGGAAGGTTTCTCCCGTGAGGATCTTGTCAAAGTGGTAGGCGCCGGATTCATTGGTCACGCTCGTGGCTCCCCGGGCATAGCCGTCCAGGATCTCGACCGCCGCGCCCGGGATCTCCGCGTTGCTGGAATCGTCCCGCACGACGCCGAAGAGGAAATACAGGCGTTGCGCGGGCTGCGCCGGATCGACAAGGAACTGGGAGGTCACGTCCGAGGTCCAGGTCTGATAAGAGGCCGAGATCTCGACCTCTCCCCGCCGCCGGGGCGTGAAGACGCCGGGCTGTAGAAAGCTGCCCAGGGACGGATCCGAGGCCATCCACGTGGCCTGGGAGGTGACGTCGCGGGTGGAGGCGCCGTCAGGGACACCGGAGAGAGTGGCCTTGCAGGAGACGCGCGACCCATCCGGCAGACAGGCTACGTGCAGAGAGGGAGAGAGCTGGTGCGCGGGCTCGGTGGGAGAGTGATCGCAACCGAGCAGAGGCACGAGGAGGAAAGCCATGAAGAAAGCGCGAGGAGGCATGGCGCCATTATAGAGCCACAGGAAATTTTAATTAAGTGCTTCTCGTCCTAGATCCGCACCCGCAAAAACCCCATCCAGGAGAACGGCCGGTCGCCGCCGTAGAGGTCCTGGAGGCCGCCCGGAATCCGCGCCACGCTCCCCACCGCGCCCACCCCCGTCCGAAGATTCTCCTGGTGCAGGAAGTCGTAGATGTAGCCCACCGAGAGCTTGCCGACGGTGAAGACCGGGCCCTCGCCGTGGCCCAGGAGCTCGTCGTTCTCCTGCCGCTCGACCCGTCCGAAGAGTGGGTGGCGCCCGGCGGTGGCCGCCGATTCCAGGAGCCAGGAGTCGGTGGTCGTCCCCGGATGGCGGACGTTGCGCCCCCAGGCGAGGGTGGTCTGCCAGTTGCCGTCCGCCAGAGGGCGGTTGTACATCGCCGAGGCCGTGGTGCGGTCGGCATCGACCTCGGGCTCCAGTTGCTCGGGGCTGTGGAGATGGCCATGGCTTACCTGGAGCGACCAGTCGCGGGTGGGCTGCCAGGAGATCCGCCCGGACCAGGAGTCCATCTTGGGCGACTCGATGTTGGTGCGGTTCTGATCCGGCTCGCGGCCGGTGAAGACCGAGCCCTCGATCTTGACGTTGTCGCGGATCCAGCCGAGGGTGGCGACGCCGAAGGTGACGTGGGTCGAATCGAGCCAGTGATGGCCGAGCGGCGCCTCGGGGTTGTCCATCCCCGAGAAGCGGTGCATGAAGGTGGCCGGCCCCAGCGCGGGCTCGCCCGGCAGGCCCGCGTAGACGAAGACCGAGGAGCCCGTCCCCACCGGCACGCTGTAGGTGGCGGCGAGCTCCATGAAGGCATCGTGCGGGTGCTGGCGGTCGACCAGCGGCGTGACGCCGTTGGCGGTCTCGCCGGTCTGGAGGAGGAGCGGATAGCCGGACGCGCCGACCGTCCACGGCTCGGCCGAGACCATGGCGCGCATCCCCAGGCGGCCGGGGCCGAGGTCGCGGGAGGCCATCCCCATCAGCATGTTCTCGCTGAAGGTCTTGCTGTCCCCCCGGTCGCTCCCCTGGTGGTCGTAGATGTGGTTGGCGAAGCCGTGGGTCATCAGGTCCCAGCCGTTCCAGGTCGTGTGGTAACCCACGTGCGGCGTGGACTCCGGCTGCCAGGCGGTGCCGGAGGCCTCGCGGGACATCGAGTAGGCGCCGAGCATCCCCCGCATGGCGTGCATGGAGTGGTCGTGGTGCATCCCCGCCATGTCCATGCCTTCCATGCCCTGCATGTCGCGCGAGGGGTCCTGCCCCGCCATGGGGGCGGCGATCCAGAGCGCGGTCAGCAAGGCGATGGCGAGCATCTTCATGGCGTGGGGATGATAGCGATTCGCGTACCAGAGGGAAGGGGCGGCCCAAGAAGCCGCCCCCAGGAGGATCGAAGACGACCTCCCTTCTCAGTGGACGAAGGTGACCACCGGCTCGCTGTTGATCTCCGTGCAGGTCTTGTTGAGGAGCTGGCACAGGTCGACGCGGCGGCGGTCGATGTCGTTGAAATTTACCTGGACGCCGCACATGTCGGTGAACGGGCCGGTGCCCGTCAGGAAGGTCGACAGAGCCGACGGAGAGCCCGCGGCCCGCGGCTCGACCTGCTTGAACGTGGTCTTCGTCTCAGGCGTGCCATGGCAGCCACTGCAGGTGTTGAGGGAGAAAGCCTCACGGACCTTGGGGTCGGTGATCGACGTGCAGGACGGCAGCGGGCCGTCCCATTTCAGATCGAGATTGTTGGGCGCCGCGCCGCCCCGGAACGGCGAGCCGCTCCAGATCAGCGGCACGACGTTGCTGTTTTGCAGGATCGCCGTCGCGTTGGCGTTGGCGTAGGTCGAGATCGCGGCCGTGTTCTGCAGGCTGCGGGCCGGGGTCTGCGCGACGGTGACCTCGGCGAGTTGTACCGGAGCGCCCGTGGTCACGACGTTGACCGGCAGCTTGAACTCGCGCAGCTCCCAGGGAGGACTGGGAAGAACAAGTTGGATCTCATTGGTGCGCAACTGGTTGAGGGCGCTGCCGTTCGGCTTCCCGGGCGAGGCTCCGATGGTGGCGAAACGGTCGGTCACCGCTTGCAAGGCGGCGTTGTAGTCCGGCCCGAAGGTGTGGGAGCCCAGGCCGTGCCAGAGGTCCGCCCAATTCTGGACGGCGGCGCAGTCGGCGGCGTCGAGCCCGTACTCGAAGATCACGTTGAACTGGGTCGTGTTGCCGTTGCCGTCGAGAAGGTTGTAGACGAAGCGCGCCTCACCGGCCGTGGTCCCTCCCGAATAGCCGGCGTTCTGCCGCAGGTCGAGCCGCGCCACGATCGCCAGCAGGCGGAAGGGTGCCTTCTTCATGTCGAGGGTCGTGCCGCCGCTCGCCGCCAGCCACGGATCGATGACCAGGGACTTGATCCTCGTGCGCGCCGGCACCAGATCCCCGTTGATCGTCTGGTCGACCTGCCAGTGATGGAGCCAGTTGAGGGTGAAGGTAGACAGCGTGGCCGGATCGGTCGTGCCGGCGACCGATTGCATGCGGGCGCCGAACGTCCACGCGCCCTGGGTGGCGGGGGGCGGCGGAGTTCCGGTGCTGACACAGGGGCCCCAGGTCGTCCGCAGGCAGTCGTCCACCACCGAGGTGGCGGTGACGAACAGCTCCTTCTCGGGCACCACGGTGCAGGAAGACTGGAGCGGCAGCCCGCTGACGTCGCGGCTGGTCCGCACGGCGGCCTGCTGGTCCGGCGTGCCGAGCTCGGTGCGCGAGACCGAGGCGAAGGCGATCCAGGATCCGCCCAGGATGATCACGAACAGGGCCAGGATGATCCTCGGGCTCAGGTGAGAGCGAAGTCGGCTCATTGCTTCCTCCTTTGGGACAGCTCGTCCCCTGGTAGGGATTCCATTCCCTACCAAGGAGGTGGCCCCTCGCTCCCTTTCCGAGACAATTACGAATATCTTGTAACGAAGATGTCAGCCCGGCTCAGGCGTACCCCTTGGTGAGGAGCATCCGCGCGCTGACCTTGTAGCCGTTC
>JAICSG010000221.1 GCA_025937035.1 Thermoanaerobaculia bacterium
GGCAGGCCTCTATTTTAGTGACCATGAGCAGGTCCGGCAAGCGAAGCCTCACTTCGTCGCCCCCAGCGCCCCCTGCTGCAACATCGCGTTCCACACCAGCGGATGGCTGCCGATCGTCGAGCCGCGCCAGATGGGGTTGATGGCGAAGAGGAGCAGGTGCCCCTTCCCTACCGGGACCTCGACCACGGCGGCGCGGCGGGCCAGCGAGCCTCCGTTCTCCAGCAGGCCGGAGACCAGGAGGTCGTCGGCGTCTCCGAAGCGCAGGAGGGTCCTCGGACGGAGCGCCTCGGGGATCACGGCGGGGTTGTTGCGCAGCTCTTCGGTGCGCAGCGGACGGGCCTCCCAGCGCTCGACCTTGGCTGGCGCGGGGGGCGGCGGCTGGAGCGGACGGCCCTGCGGCTCGTCCATGTCCTTGGGGCCGCCGCGGCCGGTCGGGCGGTCCTCCTCTTCCTGCTGCCAGCCTCCGGCCGCCGAGTTGCTGATCTCGAAGCTCATACCGTCCGCGCTGTAGACCGACAGGCGGTCTCCCAGGCCGTCGGCGATCGGTGAGGTGGGATCCGGGAAGCGGGCGTCGAGCACGGTGCCGACCACCTTGAGCCCCTTGGGATTGGCGACTCTCACCCCCGGCGCCATCCCCGATTCGATCATCAGGCGCGCGGTGTCCTCGACCGCCACCAGCAGGCCCCCCTGCTCCACGAACTGGCGCAGGTGGTCGAGACCGGCGTAGCCCAGGCCCGGCCTTTGATCGTCCGTGGAGGCGATCTTGCCGAGGCTCGGGGTCTCCGGCGTGGTCTTCCAGGGCATGGGCTCGCCCCACATCGGCAGGCCGGTGACGATGCGCTGGGGATCTCCGAAGAAGCCCACGGGTGGGAAGAGGATCACGTCGTAGCGGGAGGCGAGATTCGCGTTGGCCGCCACGTCCTGGGTGCTGATGTAGTCGTAGGGGATCTTCAGCAGGTCGAGACGCTGGCGCCACCACCCCTCGGTCTGGGTGCTGAGCCAGGTGTGCAGGAGCGCCACGCGCGGCCTGGCGACCGGCCGGGTGGCGATCTTCGGAAGATCGGCCACCGCCGCCACCTCCACGCCGGAATCCGCGGCGGCGTGGTCGAGGGCGTCCTTGGCCATCCCCCGCACCAGCCAGGTGCCGCGCGGATATTCGTGCTTGCCCATCTTGAAGGGCTCGGCCGCGGCCTCGACTTTGGAGTCCCCGAGGGCGTAGCGGAGGGTGAGCATGGAGTCGTCGCCATGCTGGGCGATCACGAACGTGGAGCCGCTCCCCGCCACTCCGCCATGGGGGCGGACCGGCGCCTCGACCCGGCTCATCGCCGCCGAGAGCACCTGGCGGTCGGTGACGCGCACGGCCTCGGTGTCGAACAGCGCGGGGAAGCACCAGCCGGTGTCGTCGTAGGGGCGCTTCTGGGGGTCGTCCGGGCTCCAGTACTGGCGGTCGAGCAGGGCGTCCGCGGAGCGGCTGTAGGGCTGGTCCATGCGCACGACGTAGCTGCCGGCGGGGAACGTCCGCTGGACAGTCGCCGCCTTGTCCTTGTCTTTGCCTTTCTCCTTATCTTTGTCCTTGCCTTCCGCCTTGGGCGCCGGCACGGCCACCGTGAACGGCTTGTCGGCGCGCGAGATCTCGACGTGCTGGAGCTGCAGGACGCGGAGGAGCTCGGCCTGGGCGCCCGGACGGCGGTCGTCCGCGGGGAGGACGTAGGCGGCCGGCCCCGCGTTCTCGGGCTTCTGGATCGAGCGCTTGCTCTTCTCCCAGAAGTTCCGCAGCAGCAGCTCGCGGTTCTCGGCCACGAAGGCGAGCGAGACCAGGAGGCCGGTCTGCTCGTAATTGTTGTTGTTGCGCTGGGACCAGGTGACGGTCCGGTAGGCGGGGTTCTGGCGGTACCAGGTCCGGGAGGCCTGGTCGGGCGAGATCTCGCGCTGCTCGGTGTCGGCGCCGCCGTTGCCGAAGGTCTCGTAGAGGCGGGAGACGCCGTTGTGCATCGCCGCCAGGAACATCAGGTAGCCCGGGCTCCAGGTGTCGAAGTCGCCGTGGGTGAAGACGCCCGGCATGCCGTACTTGGTCATCTGGGCCACGTTCATCCAGCCGAAGAGCTGCCACTCGTTGGTGAGGATGGGATCGACCCAGGCGTTGTAGGGGCCGTCGCCCACGGTGTTGTCGTAGAGGAAGGGCACCGATTCGTGGAGGTCGTGCAGCACCTGGGCGTGCCAGGCGATGTAGGTGTCGAGCACCTGCCGGGAGAGGGAGAGGGTCAGGCCCATGGCGTCGCGGTTGTTGTCGTGCGCCACGTAGTGCCCCCAGTAGACCAGGCGCGGCGGCACGGCCTTGGGATGGGCGAGATGCCAGCGGTAGACGTCCGCCATGCGGTCGCGGCCGTCGACCTCGACCACCGGCGTGATGAGGGTGATCACGTTGTCGCGGATCGATCGGATGTAGGGGCTCTCGTCGACCGCCAGCCGGTAGGCGAGCTCCATCAGGGCGGTGGGCGCGCCGGTCTCGGGGGAGTGGATGGTGCCCGTGATGTAGTAGACCGGCACGCTCGACGTGATCAGCGGCTCGGCGCGCTGGTCGTCGAGCTTGAGGAGGCGGGGGTCCGCGAGTTGGGCCAGCCGCGCGTCGTTCGCCTTCTGCTCTTCGAGGTTCTTCTCGGAGCTGACCGCCACCGCGATCCGCTCGCGCCCCTCCTCGCTCGTGCCGATCGAGATCACCCGCACCCGGGGGCTGGCGGCCGCGAGCATGCGGAAGTAGCGGTTGACGTCCGCCACATGGGGCAGGATGCCCGGCGCGCCGGCCACGTCGCCGAGGACGGCGCTGGGGCCCGGCACGGTCCTGGAGGCCGGCAGGTAGTCCGTGAGCGGCGAGTTGAACTCGGGCCCCGTGGTGTACTTGCGGATCTTCGCCGTGGCATCGGCGTCGATGGGCTGCTGGAGATCGGGCTTCAGCTCGGCGGGGACGCGGGGCTGCATCTGGGCGGCGGCGGGGGCCAGTAGGGCCACGGCGAGCAGGACGGCAAGGGCGAATCGGCGCATTCGGAATCCTCCGGCGATAGGAGACGGACTGTGAGCCCCCGCATCCTATCGCCATCCCGGGCCGATTCGAAGAGATCTACAGGCGCCGGATGCTGAGGCGCGCGAACACGTGATCGGAGGAGCCGCCGGAGCACACCTGGAGGTAGACGTCCTTGACGTCGCTGCCGCACTGGTGCTCCAGCACGATATGGGCTTCCTCCCCGGTGGTGAAATAGGTCTCGACGAGGCTGGGGATGGCGTTGGCCGTGGAGATGCTGCCGAACAAGAAGCCCGCGTCGCGGTCCTCCGGGTCCTCCTCCGCGCGCCGCAGGCGGCAGTAGCCGCCGTTGGCCGGCGACCGGGGCTCGACCATCTCGGGCGGCTCCTCGCCGGTGTAATAGACGGTGGTGGAGAAACCGGTAATGTGATAGGTCCCGGGCGGCAGCGTAATGACGCCGGTGCTCTCGTCGAGCTCGATGGCGCCGTCGGGTGAGCGGGCGTCGACGTGGTTGAACACCCGCGTGTTCATCCCCGGCCGCATGGGCTTGAGGGTGGGAGAAAATTCGGAAAACACGGCGTAGCACGGACCGTCGGACATTTGGGAGCCTCCCTCAGGAACGCTTTCTTCCGAACGGCGCCAGGAAGAGCGGCGCCACGACATCATGATGATCGGTATAAAGGTTGACGTCGAGATCGATCGGATAGGGGTCCGGGCCCCGCGACATCCGCTGGATCTGGATCATGTCTCCCACATAGACGTGGACGCGCGGCTCCTCTCCCCCGCTGGAAGCTACGGCCGTGGGGATCTCTTCCAGGGTGACCGTCGATTCCTCGCAGGTCCCGCCGAGCTCGCGAATCCGTTGCACGAGCCGGCCCGCCGCCTTGGTCTGATCCTTGGCCGCCGTATGGACGAGCAGGATCGGAGAGCCCGTGGCGCGGGAGTTTTCCGCCAGGAACCAGGCGATCCGGTCGAGGCCGCCGGCGGGCGGCTTGCCGAAGTCGCCGCGCCCGGTATAGAGGGCGTCGATATGAAAGAGCGTGGTGTTGCAGGCGAAAGCGGCCTGATCTTCCCGGCCGATGGTGAGGATCGCGGAGAACACCAGATCGTACTTGCCACCCTCCAGCCGCTTCTTGAGCTCCGCGAAGAGGACGTCGTTGTCGGTGCCGTCGCCGGGCAGCTCGATGTCTTTCTCCTCCACCCACTCCGCCCGCAGGCGAGGCTTTCCGTAGTGCCGGCCGATGAGGTCGGTCAACGCGTTTCCGAGCTCGTATTCGAAGCCCTCGATCTCGGCGGAGCCCTTCTCCTTGGGATAGTAATAGGGCGCGGCCGGGTAGACGCCGATGCGGATGGCCTCCTGATCGCCCAGCGCCGCGAGGCCACCGGCCGCGTCGACCTCTCTCCAGCCGGGGATCTCGGAGGTGCCAGGCGCGTTCCGGCCTGCTCCCATGTAGCGGGAATACAGAGAGGAGTATTGGCCGTCCTGGCCGGCGAATTCCTTGAAAGCCGCGCCGAAGAGATCCGAGATCGTGGCCTTCCAGGGCGCTTTCCGGTCGTGGACGCCGGTAATCCTGCTGACCAGGTTGTAGGGAGAGTCCGGACCGGGGGTGAAACGCACGGTCTTTTCCTCGCCGGCGCCGGTCCAGTCGGCCGTCAGGTATTGCACGAGCTTCAGCACGCCGCCGGCGAATTCGATGGAGTCCGCCGAATTCGGATGCAGGTCGCCTTCCGCGGTCCAGTGTTGCCACGAGAGCCGGGAGCCGTCCAGGGGATAGGTGATGACGAAATCGGGAGGCCGGGCACAGGCGGCGGCCAGCACGGCTTCGTCGAGCTTCCTCGCGTCGGCGCCGGCGCCGAGGTCCCAGTACCCGACGTCCACGCGGGCTCCACAGGGGACCTGATAGATGATCTGATGGCCCTGCCGGGTGGTCACGCTGTATCGCATCGCACCTCCTCCCTGGGACAGAAGCGCCAGACTTCGATCTCGAACCGCCCGTGCCTGCCGGTTTGCCTGATTCTTATACGAAAACAGCTGGCCGCCAAATTTTTTACATACTTTACAACCGCGCCACCGCCGCCCGCCGCTGGAGCTGCATCACGTTCACGTCCGGGTCCATCACGATCCGCTGGGGCTCGAATCCGCAGCGGATGTGGACCACCTGGGACTGCCCCGGCCCCAGGACGACCGTCGTCCGGGCGTCGCGGTACTCGGGCGAGATCCGGCCCTTGTCGTCGAAGTGGTCCCCGCGGGCGGCGGCGACCTCGGTGGGGAAGCGGCCGGTGCCGGCGTTGGTGATCCTGGCGGTGACCTCCCAGGCTCCCCCACCCAGCGGACGCTTGCTCTGCTCCTCGATCTGGTACTCCGGGATAGCCGTCTGCTGGAACATCTGCCGGGCCACGTCGTCGAACGCCGCCTTGTCTGGAGCGTAGGGGCGCATCAGGGCCAGGAAGTCGGTGGTCACCGGATGATCGGGATTATTGTGATAGGTCCGGAAGAACTGCTGGACGCCGGCCAGGAAGGCGTCCTTCCCCATCCGCTGGTAGAGCATCCAGAGGGCCCAGCCGCCGCGGTTGTAGACGACCACCACGTCACCCGGGCGGCCCTCGCGCTCCACGATCTCGGCGAGCGGCAGCTCGTCGCTGGGCTGGCGCCGCTCGCCGTAGACGGCCTCTGTCTGTGCGGCGAAGGTCTGCCGGGCCAGGGGGCCCCGCATCTGCTCGAGGAGCATCAGGGTCGCGAAGTTCGCCGCTCCCTCGGCCAGGACGATCCCGCCCGGCCCTTCGCCCGGCGACATGATGTGCCCCCACCACTGGTGGGCCGATTCATGGGCCGCGACGGCGAACGCCACGTCGTTGCCCGGCTCCGGCCGGGCCAGGAAGCCGGTCCCCTCGGAGAAGAAGATGTTGGTGGCATTCCCGCGGGCATATCCGGCATAGGCGGGGAACTCGTTGAGCCGCAGCTCGCGCCAGGGGTAGGGCATGTACCACTGGGCATAGTAGCGGCGCGCGCCGTTCAGGGCGTCGAGCAGGGTGCCCACGTTGTACGGGTGGCCCGGATAGTAGAAGACGGCCGTGCCCGGCCCGCGCTTCACCGCCCAATGGCGGCCGGCGGCGATATTGAACACCCGCACTGGATAATCGCTCTCCCAGACCCGCACGCGCCGGCCGTTCTGTAAGGTTTCCGAGGTCATGACGCCCGTCGAGTTGACGATGTAATCGGCCGGCGACGTGATGCGGAGCCGCTGCGTGAAGGCCGAGCGGTCGAGGTCGGAGTCGGTGATCCCGTCGTTGAAGTGAGGGGGATAGATCCGCGGCTCCGAATGGTTTTTCTCGTCGACGCCGATGTGGGGATCGAAACCGATCTTGGGCACGAAGTCGGGATTGCGGCCGGTGAGGACCGCGCCCGAGGGGAGCAGGAACTCGCCCGGGGCGCCCTCCCCGAGCACGAGCTCGCCGCCGTTCCTGGAGACGCCGGGGAGGATCGTCGCCTGATAGTGGAAGCCGAGCCGGACCGACTCCCCCCGCGCGAGCGGTTTCGCGAGCCGGAAGACATAGAGTCGGGAGCGGTCCTCCGGCTGGTAAGGCCGGCCGTCGAGCGTCCAGGCGAGCCCCTTCCAGGCGTTGCCGCCGGTGACCGGGAACCAGTAGAGCGGCTGGTCCTTCTGATTCTGGAGATCGTAGAAGCCGCTCGCCCGCAGGCTCCGCGTATCGGGATCGAGGTCGA
>JAICSG010001197.1 GCA_025937035.1 Thermoanaerobaculia bacterium
CCGACGAGCCGCCCGGCCAGAGGATCGTCACCCGCGACGCAGCCCGCCCGCACGAATCGCCGGCCCGCGCGGGGGACGTAGTGTGAACGATACGGTCGCGCGGTAACGGGAACTTGTCCGGTGAGTCCAGGCCTGTCATCCTGAGCTTGCGAAGGATCTCTCGTCGCTCGCGCGAAGGGCGGGAGATGCTTCGGAGTACCTCAGCATGACAGGTTTGAGCCACTCAACTGCTCTGGCTTCATCGCATCCGGCTCGCGGAAACTCAGACTGAGGAAACCTATGTCGCCCTTCTCTTTCTCCTGTGCAGTACTCGCGGCCATGCTCGTCCTCCTGTCGTCCGGCCTGGCCTTGGCGGCCGAGGTGCAGGGTTTCGAGTTGAAGGACGCGCCCGGCGATCACCTGGACGTGCTCCTCGACGGGAAGGTCGTCGCCCGGTACATGTACGCGCACGACACGTCCACCAAGGAGCGCCGCACCGACACGTCCAAGCCTTACCTCCACGTCTTTGATGCCGAGGGCAAAGCGCCGATCACCAAGGGCCCCGGCGGCTTGTTCCCGCACCACCGCGGGATCTTCATCGGCTGGAAGAAGATCAACTACGGCGGCAAGGACTACAACCTCTGGGAAATGGCCTCCGGCGACATCGTCCACAAGGAATTCGCCAACCAGAAGGCGGACGGCACCGATGCCTCCTTCACGTCCAAAACCGAATGGGACCTGTCCCAGGCGAAGGACGCGAACGCCGGCAAGCGAATCCTCGAGGAAGAGCGGACGATGACCTTCCGCCGCGCGCCCGCGCCGTTCCGGCTGATGATCGACTTCACCAGCACCGTGAAGGCCGTCAACGGCGACCTGGTCCTCAGCGGCGACCCGGAGCACGGTGGCGTGCAGTTCCGCCCGGCCAACGAGCTGAGCACCGCCGAGACGACCTACGTCTTCCCCAAGGAATCCGCCGACCCGCACCACGACGCCGACTACCCCTGGGTCGGCGAGACCTTCACGCTGCACGGTCAGCAACACAGCGTCGTTGAGATCAGCCACCCGGACGACCCGAAGGGCACCCGCTGGTCCGCCTACCGCGACTACGGCCGCTTCGGCGCCTTCCCCGAGGCGAAGCTCAAGTCCGGCGACAGCATCACCCTCCGCTACCGGTTCCTGATCGCCGACGGCCCCATGCCCCCCGCCGACGCCATCCAAAAGGCCGCCGACGCCTACACCGGCGCGAGCACCCCGTCGCCGACGCCAAAGGTCACCGTCCGCCCGGCCGAGAGGACACCCGCCCCCGCGACCAGGCCGGCAGCGAAATCTGCGGCGGCCAAGTGATCGGGGAGGGCGGTGATGGCCCCCAAGCAGCCCCAATACGATCCGCCCCCGCCGGTGCTGGACTATGGTCCGCCGGCGCCCGCGCCCGGGCCGTCAGGGTTGCCCATGCGGCTACGCGGTTGGATCGCGTTCCTGGTAATTCTGGCGGCATTCCTCTACCTGCTGCTGAACTGGCTTCGATCGTAGCTTGCAAGCGCACTGTGACGTTGGCGGCCGGCACACCCCCTCTCCCCTGTACTCGGGGGAGAGGGCAGGGGTGAGGGGCTTCGCGCGAGCAGCACGGCTCGTCGTGCCACGTCCTTCGAG
>JAICSG010001023.1 GCA_025937035.1 Thermoanaerobaculia bacterium
GCGGCGCATGACCGCCATCTCCTCGGGAGCGAGCGGCCCCGCCTTGCGGAGGATGGCGTCCGGGATGCCCACCTTGCCGATGTCATGGAGGGGGCTGGACTTGTAGAGCTGCTCGACGAATTCGTTGGTGATCTTCCCCAGGGCGGATTCACGGCTGGCGGCTTGGGCGAGCAGGCGGCTGTACTCCGCCATGCGCTCCAGGTGGCGGCCGGTCTCGTGGTCGCGCGACTCGGCGAGGCGGGCGAGGGTCAGGAGGGCGATGTCGCGGGTCTGGCGGATCTCCACCGTCTGCTCGCGCACCATGCGCTCGAGGCTCCGGCGGTACTCCTCGTTCTGGCGGATCAGGCGGGCGCGCTCGACCGCCCGCTCGACCGTGGCCAGCAGGTCGTCCACCTCGAACGGCTTGGTGATGTAGTCGTAGGCCCCGGCGCGCACGCACTGGCGGACGGTGTCCATCTGCTGGACGCCGGTGACCATCACCACCTGGATGGTCTCGTCGAGCGACTTCAGCCGCTCCAGGAGCTCGACGCCGGAGAGGCCGGGCATCTCGATGTCCGAGAGCACCAGCGACGGCCGGGGCTCCTCCGCGGCGAGGCGCAACGCCTCGGCGGCGTCCTTCGCGGGACGGCAGTCCAGCGGGAGCAGCGATAGATGGGATGCCAGCAGAGCCCGGATGGCGGGCTCGTCATCGACGATTACAACGCGTTCTCTCATGCTGCGCCAAGCTGGCCCCGGGCCTCCAGACAGCGAAGCCCGGCTCCCTCCTCTGGATCGGTCGAGGAGAGGGCCTTCTCCAGCCTGGCCGGGGAGGAGATGGCCGGTTGGATAGGGCCCTCTCCTCGGCACTTCGTTGAAACCACAACTCGAACGGCGACTGCTACGTTGTAGATTGTACAGGAAAGAGTGCAGCTTGCAAGGACGGAGCTACTTTTTCTTCTCCTTCCGCGCCACCGCCTTCCGAATGTATGGGATCGCCTCCGGCGTCTTGCAGTCGGTCCGGCCGTGGTCGAGGATGCCGGGAGCCTACCGCTTCATCAGCTTGAAGGCGATGTCGCGCCCCATCCCCGGAGCGTACGCGAGCCGGATCCACAGCAGGGCCAGCGGCTCCAGGAGGCGCGCCTGCTCCAGGTTGCCGGCGTCGACCGGATCGAACCCGAGATCGGCGGCGAGCTTGCCGGCCGTGGCCTTGGCGTCCGCGTCGTTGCCGCAATAGAACATGGTGGCCGCCACGCCGTTGTAGTCCGGATTGGCCATGTTGTTGGCCCCGGTGGTGTTGAAGACCTTGACCACCCGGGCCTGCGGCGCCCAGGAGGCGACCTGCTCGGCCGCCGAGGTGTCGAACCCGTGGGTGAGCCCCGAGAGATTGGGCGCCAGCGGGTTGGTGCAGTCGAAGACGATCTTGCCCGCGAGGCCGCCCGCGTTTTTGACCGCGTCCTGAGTGGCCCCCCAGGGTGTGGCGAGGACGACCACCTCGGCGCCAGACGCGGCGTCGGCCACGGACGCCGCCTTGGCGCCGGTCTCCTCCACGAGCTTCTTCACCTTGGGGTCCGAGGTGTCCCGCACCCCGAACGTCACCTCATGCCCGGCGCGCGCCCAACCGCTTCCCAGGGCGCCTCCAACGCTTCCCGCTCCGATGATTCCGATCCGCATGGCGTCACCTCCTCGTAAGTCCAGGGTAGGTTATAGTCCAGAAGAGAATGCAACGCCAGAAGACCTTGCCGGTCGTCCGTGGCCAGAATCGTAGGGCCAGCAGGTAAGCGGGTAAGATACCGGGCGGCGGGAGGAGAAGCCTATGGGAATTCAGGAGATCGAGATCAAAGGGTTCCGGTCGCTCCGGGATGTACGGTGGGAGCCGGGCAGACTGAACGTGTTGATCGGACCGAACGGATCGGGGAAGTCCAACCTCCTGGATGCCTTTGCTCTACTCCAGGAAGCCTCGCGGGGGAAGCTCTCGGATGGCATTGTCAACCGGGGTGGAATGGGACCTCTGCTTTGGAATGGCCAGGAGAAATTTTTTTCCTGGAACTTCCAGAGC
>JAICSG010001141.1 GCA_025937035.1 Thermoanaerobaculia bacterium
CTCAAATCGATGCCGTCGCTCTTCTTGAACTCACTCGCGATCCAGTCGATGATGCGCTGATCGAGGTTGTCGCCGCCGAGGTGCGTGTCACCATTGGTGGCCTTGACTTCGACCACGCCCTCGCCGACGTCCAGGATCGAGATGTCGAACGTGCCGCCGCCAAAGTCGTAGACGGCGATCGTCTCGTCCTTCTTCTTGTCGAGGCCGTAGGCGAGCGCGGCCGCCGTCGGCTCGTTGACGATGCGGAGCACGTCGAGGCCCGCGATCTTGCCCGCGTCCTTGGTCGCCTGGCGCTGCGCGTCGTTGAAGTAGGCCGGGACCGTGATGACGGCCTTCGTGACCTTCTCCCCGAGGTAGTCCTCGGCGGCCTGCTTCAGCTTGCCGAGGATCATGGCCGAGATCTCGGGCGGCGAGTACTTCTTGCCTTCCACGGCGACGCGCACGTCCCCGTTCTCCGCCCGCTCGACCTCGTAGGGCACCATCTTCATCTCCTCGTTCACCTCGGCGTACTTGCGCCCCATGAAGCGCTTGATCGAGAAGACGGTGTTCTTGGGATTGGTGACCGCCTGCCGCTTGGCCACCTGGCCCACGAGGCGCTCACCGCTCTTGGTAAAGGCGACGACCGACGGGGTGGTGCGGTTCCCCTCGGCGTTGGGGATCACCTTCGGCTCGCCGCCCTCCATGACGGCGACGACGCTGTTGGTCGTCCCCAGGTCGATTCCGATGATCTTGCTCACTGGCTCCTCCTCCTTCCGGGGATCTTTCTCAGACGTGAGCGCTACTGGCTTTGAGCCCCCGTCTGAATCTCTCACAGTCTAGAATCTCAGTGGCGGCATGTCAATCTTCCGCCACACCATGATTGACAAAACTGGACGCAGATTTATTCCAGGACCGAGGACCTTCGCGAGAGGAAATTCGTAGGGGCGGGGCTTGTCCCCGCCCGGGAGGGAGGGGAGCGCCTAATCCAGCAGCACCAGAGGCGCCACCGTGGATTCGGGGGTGGTGTTGAGGACCTCGGGGTCGAGCAGGAAGTTGCCGGTGATCGCCTCGGAGGCCTCGGCGCCCGGCACGGGCTTGCCGTTCTCCAGGGGCTTGAGCGTGTAGCTCTCCTCCGTCGCCACGTACTGGAGCGGCCGCCCCTCGGGGTCCTTCAGGTCGGAGTTGGAGAGCAGGCCGGCGCCCACCAGATCCTGGAGATGGTCGGGGAAGCTCCCCTTGAGCAGGTACCAGGTCTTGGCGGCGCGGTCGATCTTGAGATAGAGCGCCGCGCGCTGATCCCGCACCAGGGTCTCCCGCTCGTGCTGCTGCCACGGGAACGGCAGCAGCAGGGAGTCCGGCAAGCGCAGGAGTGTGGCGACGACCAGCACGGCCAGCAGCAGGGCCAGGCTGCGGCCCACCCACCCCAGCGACGGCGGCGGGGCAACCCGCGGCTCCACCTTCATCTTGCGGAAGCGGCCGGTAGAGTCCAGGTCGTCCGGGGGGATCATCGGTGCGATGGTGGAGGCCGGGGCCGCCACCGGCCGGGGGGCGGTCGCGGGTGCGGCGGTGCGGGGGGCGAGCGGCACCACCTCTCCGCCCGGAGGCGGAGCGGGGCGCACCGGTGCCACGGGCTGAGGACGGGGCGGAGCGGCGGCGGTGGGCGAGGCCGCCGGAGCCGGCGCTGGCCGGGGCGCCGGGGGAGCGGGGGCCGCCGCGGCCTTCTCCGCCGCCGCGGCCGCGTAGCCCGCGCCGGCGTTGATCAGCAGCTCCTCCACCGAGATCGGCACGAAGCC
>JAICSG010000889.1 GCA_025937035.1 Thermoanaerobaculia bacterium
AAAACCAAAAACAAGAGGGGCTATCTACTCCCTCTTCTCCCGTCGGGAAGGGGGGAGGCCGGGAGAAGAGGGCCGGGGTGATGAGGGCCAACGCTCCGAAGGCGCCTCTGCCTCCTACCCTCGCAAAAGCTCCCGCAGCTGCACCGCCAACCCCTCCACCTCCTCGCGCAGGATGGTGTAGTGGTCGCCCGGGCAGTCGAAGATGTGGATCTGTCCCGTCACCAGCCGGCTCCAGCCCAGCGTGGGATCATCTCCCATGCCGGCCTGGCCGCGGGCGCGGAAGAGGTGGAGGTCGCCGCCGTAGGTCTCGGGCTGGTAGAACGACAGGGAGACGCGGTTGGCGCGGAAGCGCTCGAAGATGCGGCGCAGCTCCTCGGGCGCCAGGCCCGGCGGCAGCAGGCCGACCTGGCGGCCGAGGTCGAGGGCGGCGGCCAGGGCGTCGTCCAGGCTGAGCCCCGAGACGTCCAGGGTGGAGAGGTCGAAGCCGGGGGGGACCCCGAGCGCCTGGGGGAGGTCGAGATCGGCCGGGATGTCGACGTCGTGGAGGTAGACCATGGCGACGGCGAAGAGGCCCAGCATCTCCGTGTCGCTCCACTGCTGCTCGCCGAACCAGCTGGCGGCCGAGACGGCGTCGATCATCGCCAGGACCTCGGTGGTCTCCCCCGCCGCTTACAACTGGCGGGCCAGCTCGTAGGCCACGGCGCCGCCCATGGACCAGCCGGCGATCCGGGGGGGGCCCGCGGGCTGCAGCGAGCGGACGGCGGCGAGGTAGTGCTCCGCCATCTCGGGGATGCTCTCCAGCGGCGGATCGGGGGACTGGAGGCCCCAGACCGGCTGCTCCGGGCCCAGATGGCGCGCCAGCGGCCGGTAGGCCACCACCTCGCCGCCCACCGAATGGACGCAGAACAGCGGCCGGCGGCCGGGCACGCCCTCCTGGATCGGCACCAGGATGCTCCTCTCGAAGCTCCCCTGCGCGGCCGGGGCCCCCTCCTCGCCGGTGATCCGCCGCGCCCCCTCGGGGTGCCGCTCGCGCAGGTGGTCCGCCAGGGCGGCCACGGTGGGATGGTCGAAGATGGCCACCACGTGGAAGGTCTCTCGCAGCGCCTCCTGGAGGCGGTGGGCGAAGATGGCGCTGGTGATCGAGGTGCCGCCCAGGGCGAAGAAGTCGTCGTCGATGCCGATCTCGCGGCCGGCGGGCACCCCCAGGGCGTCGCGGAACTGGCCGAGCAGCCAGGCTTCCAGGGGGTCGCGCGCCTCCCGGAGCTCGGCGGCGGGAGCGGCGGCGGCCTCGGGCGCGGGGAGGGCCTTGCGGTCGATCTTGCCGTTGCCGGTGAGCGGCAGGGCCTCCAGGAAGACGAAGGCGGCGGGGATCATGTAGTCCGGCAGCCGCTCGGCCAGGGCCTGGCGCAGGACGGCGGGATCAGAGGCTCCGCCGGCTACGTAGGCCACGAGACGGCGGTCGCCGGGGGTGTCCTCGCGGGCCAGGACCACGGCCTCGCGCACGCCCGGCTGGCCGGCCAGGGCGGCCTCGATCTCCCCCAGCTCGATGCGGAAGCCGCGGATCTTCACCTGCTGGTCGGCGCGGCCGAGGTATTCGAGGTCGCCGTCCGACAGCCGGCGGGCGAGGTCCCCCGAGCGGTAGAGGCGGGCGCCGGGCGACCCGGAGAAGGGATCGGGGACGAAGCGCTCGGCGGTGAGCTCCGGCCGGCCGAGATACCCTTGAGCGAGCCCGGCGCCGCCCACGTGGATCTCCCCGGGGACGCCGATCGGCACCGGTTGCAGCGCCCCGTCCAGCAGGTGGACGGCGAGGTCAGGGATGGGCACGCCGATCCGGCTGCCGGCGGTCAGGTCCCCCTCCCCCACCGGCCGGTAGGTCACGTGGACGGTGGTCTCGGTGATGCCGTACATGTTGATCAGCCGGGGGAGGTCGCCGTGGCGGGCGATCCAGGGGGCGAGGCTCGCCGGCTCCAGGGCCTCGCCGCCGAAGACCACGTAGCGCAGGGCGAGGTCCGCCGGCTTGCCCTCCGAGGCCCAGAGGAGCTGGCGGAAGGCCGAGGGGGTCTGGTTGAGCACGGTGACCCGCTCGTCCCGCAGCAGATCGTGGAAGGCCTCCGGCGAGCGGCTCACCCAGTACGGCACCACCACCAGCCGGCCGCCGTAGAGCAGGGCCCCCCAGATCTCCCACACCGAGAAGTCGAAGGCGTAGGAGTGGAACAGGGTCCAGACATCCTTGGACCCGAAGTCGAACTGGCTGTGGGTGGCCTCGAAGAGCCGTCCGACGCAGGCGTGCGTGATCATCGCTCCCTTGGGGGCCCCGGTGGAGCCTGAGGTGTAGATCACATAGGCCAGGGTCTGCGGTCCGGCGCGGTGCGCCGGCGCGGTCGTCGGCTCTTGGGCGATCTGCGGCCAGTCGGCGTCCAGCCG
>JAICSG010000922.1 GCA_025937035.1 Thermoanaerobaculia bacterium
CCTGCGGCCGGGGGAGACCCTCTACAACCTGCCGCTCGTCCTGCGCCTGGAGGGGGAGCTGGACGCCGCCGCCCTGGCCGCCGCCTTCGGCCGCCGGGTGGGCCGGCACTAGGCCCTGCGCACCGTCTTCGCCGAGCGGGACGGCGAGCCCGTGCAGGTGATCCTGCCATCGGGCCCCTGGGAGCTGCCGGCGGTCGACCTCTCGGGGCTCCCCGCCGAGGCGCGGGAGCGGGAGGCGGCGCGGCTCCGGCTGGCCGAGGCGGCGCGTCCCTTCGACCTCTCCCGCGGGCCCCTGCTGCGCACCGTCCTGCTGCGGCTTAGCCCCGGCCGGCACGACCTGCTGATGACCCTCCACCACATCGTCTCGGACGGCTGGTCGATGGGGGTGCTGGTGCGGGAGATGGGGGCCCTCTACGCCGCCGCCCTGGACGGCCGGCCGTCGCCGCTGCCGGAGCTGGCGGTGCAGTACGCCGACTTCGCCCTCTGGCAGCGCCGCTGGCTCACCGGCGAGGCGCTGGAGCGCCACACCGGCTACTGGCGGGAGCGGCTGCGCGGGCTGCCGGCCGACATCGAGCTGCCCGCCGACCGCCCCCGCCCCGCCGTGCCGTCGCACCGGGGGGCCGAGCACCGCTTCGCCCTCGGCGCCGGCACGGTGGCGGCCCTGGAGGCGCTGGCGCGGCGCGAGGGGACCACCCCGTTCATGGTGCTGGCGGCGTCGATGCTGGCCCTGCTCTCCCGCTTGAGCGGCCGGGACGACCTCGCCATCGGCACGCCGATCGCCAACCGCAACCGGGCGGAGACCGAGGGGCTGATCGGCTTCTTCGTCAACACCCTGGTGCTGCGGGCCAACACCTCGGCGGCCGCCGCCTTCCACGACCTGCTGCTGCAGGTGCGCGAGACCACCCTGGGCGCCTACGCCCACCAGGACCTGCCGTTCGAGAAGCTGATCGAGGAGCTGCAGCCGGAGCGCGACCCGGCGCGGACGCCGTTCTTCCAGGTCCTGCTGGCCCTCCAGAACGCGCCGCTGCCGGCCGCGGAGCTGCCCGGGCTCGTCCTCGCCGGCTCCGAGCCCCCCAGCCGGGAGGCCAAATTCGACCTCACCCTGGCCCTGGTGCCGGCGGCGGGGGGGATCACGGCGGCCATCGAGTACGCCACCGACCTCTTCGATCCGCCCAGCATGATCCGCTTCGCCGGCCAGTGGCGGGAGCTGCTCGACGCCGCCCTGGCCGCACCCGAGGCGCCGCTCGCGTCGCTCCCCCTCCTCTCGGCGGCTCAAGGGCACCAGATCGTCCAGGAGTGGAACGACTGGGAGCGCCAGTGGGCGGACGATCCGGCCCTCCACCAGCTCTTCGAGCGCCAGGCCGACCTCCGGCCGGAGGCGCTGGCGGTGGTGGGCCCGGAGGGGAGCGCCACTTTCGGCGAGATGGAGGCGCGGGCGAACCGTCTGGCCCATCACCTTCGTTCCCTGGGCGTGCGCCGGGGCGATCCGGTGGGGCTCTGGATGGAGCGCTCGCTCGACCTCCCGGCCGCCGTGCTGGGCATCCTCAAGGCGGGGGCCCTCTACGTGCCGCTCGACGCCGCCTGGCCGGCCGAGCGGGTGGGGACCATCCTCGCCGGCACCGCGGCCCCGGCCCTCATCGCCGGCCCCTCCCTGCTGCCCACCGTGGAGGCCTTCCGGGAGCACCTGCCCGCCCTGCGCCACGTGGTGGCGATGAACGACGCGGCGGACGCCCCCGCCACCCGGCCGGCGCCGGTGACCGGCGCGGACGACACCGCCTACCTGATCCACACCTCCGGCTCGACCGGTGCCCCCAAGGGGATCGTGGTCCGCCACCGCTCGGCGGTGAACACCCTGCGCTGGAACAACGAGACGATGGAGATCGGCCCCGGCGACCGCCACCTGTGCGTCAACTCGATCTGCTTCGACCTCTCGATCCAGGACCTGCTGGGCATGCTCGGCGCTGGCGCCACCCTGCGCATCGCCACGGAGGAAGAGCTGCGCGACCCCGAGCGCCTGGGCGCCATCCTGCGCGAGGAGGGGATCACCACCTGGAATTCCGCCCCCGCGGCGCTGCTCCAACTCGTCCCCTTCTTCCCGCCGCCGGGGGAGGGGAGGTCGCTGCGGCGGGTGCTGCTGGCCGGCGACTGGATCCCGCTCTCGCTGCCGGACCGCATCCGCGAGGCCTTCCCCAACGCCGGGATCGGCAACTTCGGCGGCGCCACGGAGACCAGCGTCTGGTCGAGCTGGTATCCGGTGGGGGCGGTCGATCCCGCGTGGGCCTCGATCCCGTATGGCCGGCCGCTGGCCAACACCCGCTTCTACGTGCTGGACGGCGAC
>JAICSG010000341.1 GCA_025937035.1 Thermoanaerobaculia bacterium
GGAGGAGGACCTCGGCCGCGCCGGGGACCTCACGAGCGACGCCATCGTGCCGGCGCATCAGACCGCCGAGGCCCAGGTGGTGGCCCGCGCCGCCGGCCGGGTGGCGGGGCTCCCCGTCTCCCTCTCCGCCTTCCGGCTGCTCGACCCCACGATCGAGATCGAGCCCCTCGTCTCGGACGGCGAGGACGTGGAGGCCGGGACGGTGCTGGCCACGGTCCGGGGTCCGGCCCGCTCGATCCTCTCCGCCGAGCGCACGGCGCTCAACCTCCTGGGGAGGCTCTGCGGCATCGCCACCGCCACGCGAGACATGCAGAGGCTGGTCGAGCCGCACGGCGCTCATATCGTCTGCACCCGGAAGACCACCCCCGGGCTCCGTACCCTCGAGAAGTACGCCGTCCGCTGCGGCGGCGGCCACAACCACCGCTTCGGGCTGGACGACGCCGTCCTGATCAAGGACAACCACATCGCCCTCGCCGGAGGCATCCGCCCGGCCGTCGAGCGCGCCCGCCGTCACGTCGGGCATCTGGTGAAGATCGAGGTCGAGGTGGACTCCCTGGAGCAGCTCCGCGAGGCCCTGGATCTCGGGGCCGACGTGGTGCTCCTGGACAACATGTCGTTGGAGATGCTGCGGGAGGCGGTCGCCCTGGCCAAGGGACGGGCGATCACCGAGGCCTCGGGCGGGATCAACCCGAAGACGGCGGGGGCGATCGCGGCCACGGGGGTGGATCTGTTGTCGATGGGTTGGCTCACCCACAGCGCGCCGGGGTTGGATGTGGCGCTGGATATTGAGTAGAGTCCGCCCCGAAGGGGCGAAATCTGAATAGCCTGGGCGTCAGCCCCAGGTAGAGAGCTCCCCGAAAATTTTGAGCCCCGTAGGGGCGACATTCACCGGTCCGTGATGTGTCGCCCCTACGGGGCTTTGGGTTTTAGAGGTCCCAGTTCCTGGGGCTGACGCCCCAGGCTAGTGCGCCTGCGAGCGCCCACGTACAGAGAGGTGCAAGTCCTCTTCAGGCATACGCTCTCCGGCCTGTAACCGAAGGGAACTGCGTCGCCGTGAGGCGGGGTGGAGAGCACCCGGAGGTGAAGGACCGGTCCGCAGGAGACGAACTTGATTCGGCTTGACGTACCCGGCGAGCCTGCTAGCCAGTGGCGAAGCCTGGACCCCTGGAAGGGGAAATCCATCGAGCTGAGGGGTAGCGTGCAAAAGCGGCGATGGAGGGGCGTTGGGTGATTGAAGGCGGAACGGTTCGGAAGGACGTGGTCGTGAAGCAGGGAGACCTTGGAGGGGGGAGACCCTTCGAGGAGTCAGAGTCCTCATAGTAGCGAGGAAACGCCGTAATGGGCGTGGAGCGAAGGGGGACAGGAAGGTGGATGCGTGAGTACGAGGCAAGCGGAAGTAAAACCGGCGGGAGTGCCCGAAGAGGCTAAGCAAGCCGGAGAGATCCAGGGTCGATGGCCCTGGGTGGAACCGAGTGTCTGGACCGAGCGCATGTTGACGGCTCTCGAAACGGGAGTGCAAGGAGGGAAATGGTACAGCCTGATCGATAAGGTGAGCTCGCTGAGCAACTTACGGTCGTCGTTCGCGCAAGTGAGACGCAACCGGGGAAGCGCTGGAGTGGACCGGGTAACGATCGGGAAGTTTGGGGAGCGTTTGGAGGAGAACCTGCAAGCCCTGTCGGTGGCTCTGCGAGACGGCACGTACCGTCCCCAGGCGATCCGCCGGGTGTGGATTCCCAAGCCGGGAAGCCGTGAAAAGCGCCCGTTAGGGATTCCGACGGTTCGAGACCGAGTGGTACAGACCGCCTTACGCAACGTTCTAGAACCGATCTTCGAGCGGGACTTCGCAGCTCAGAGCTACGGATTCCGTCCGAGACGCGGAGCCAAGGACGCCTTGCGCCGAGTCGTGGAGTTGCTCGACGCGGGGTTTGTCTACGTTGTGGATGCGGATCTGCAGAGTTACTACGACACGATCCCTCGCCGCGCGTTGCTGGAGAGGGTGAAAAGCAAAGTCGCCGACGGAAAGGTCCTGGCTCTGCTCGAAGAGTATCTCGGACAGGAGGTTTTGGAGAATGCCAAGTACTGGACTCCGGAACAGGGGACTCCGCAAGGGGCGGTCATCAGTCCCTTACTGTCGAACCTGTACTTGGACCCTCTGGACCATCAGATGGCGCAGCGCGGTTACGAGATGGTTCGGTACGCCGACGACTTCGTCATCCTGTGCCGTAGTGAATCCGAAGCCCAAAAGGCCTTGGTGGAGATCGAGGCCTGGACGACGGTAGCGGGTTTGCGGCTGCATCCTGTCAAGACCCGGATCGTCGACGCGACCCAGCCAGGGGGCTTTGATTTCCTGGGGTATCACTTCGAGCGCGGCTATCGCTGGCCGAGCCCGAAGAGCCTGGGAAAGCTGAAGGACAAGATCCGAGCCAAGACCTCGCGGACCAGTGGACACAGCCTGGAGCGAATCATCTCCGATCTCAGGCGAACCCAAAGGGGCTGGTTTGAATACTTCAAACACAGCCACTGGACGGCCTTCCGAAACCTGGACCGGTGGATCCGGATGCGCCTACGGAGCATCCTGCGCCGTCGGCAAGGTCGCAAAGGCCGGGCTCTGGGCAAGGATCATCACCGCTGGCCCAACGCCTTCTTTGCTGAGCTTGGGTTGTTCTCCTTCATCGCAGCCCATGCTCAGGCCCGTCAATCCTCTCGTAGGTAAAACCACCGACTGGAGAGCCGGATGCGGGAGATCCGCACGTCCGGTTCGGAGGGAGGGGGGACCGGGTACTTAACCGGTCCTCCCTACCCCTATCTCAGATTTCGCCCCTTCGGGGCTGGGCGCCCCCTACGGCCCGAAGTTGCACAGATCGTCCGCCCGCAGCGCCTCGGCTCCGGAGCTGAAGTGCCCCTCGGCGGTCATCCAGACGCCGACCCAGGCCTGGGCGTGGGTGGAGTCCTTGTGCCAGAGGTCGAGCATCAGCCAGCCGAAGGGCTGGGAGATCGGCAGCGACGGGCCGCCCACGTGGACCTTCTGGGTCACCACCGGGAAGGCGTTGCTGTTGGAGATCTCCTTCGGGTTCTCCTCCTCGTCGAAGGTGACGAGCTGCATCTCGCCCAGCGGCGACCAGCCCGGCGCCTTGCCGCAATCGCTCGGGCCCACGGCGGTGCGGCGGTTGTCCCGCCAGACGATCAGGTCGGTGCCGCCGGAGAAGGTGCCGCCGTTCACGTAGCGGGCGTAGTAGAGGCTGGAGAGGGGGACCCGGTTGTCTCGCCCGTCGAAGCCCACGTAGCGTCCGTAGAAGGTGTACATCCCGGCGGTGAGGACGTCCGGGTCCGCCACCAGCGCGATGGCGCTCTGGCCGTTCGAGGTGTTCCGCTGCGGGTTGACGTAGGTGAAGTCCCCCCAGAGCACGTTGTCGTCGCTGGCCAGGCCCGTCCCCTTGGCGGCGAAATAGGTGCCGTACGCCGGGGTGTTGACCAGGGAGCCTACGGTGCGCGGCGAGCAGCGGTTCACCGTGTCGATGGTGATGTAGCCGGTCGCCACGTTGGGCCCGGCGGTGCCGCTGCCGGCGCACTGGGTAGTCGGGGAGGTCGCCACCGGCTGGCCGGTGTGGGCCGAGCGCAGCCAGGCCACGTCCTCGGGAGCGAGCTGCGGCGAGATCCCCGCCGCTCCGGTGCCGCTGCAACCGGTGAACAGGGTCCCCGCGTCGGAGAGCGAGCCGGTGTTGCTCACCTCGGGCCCGGTGTCCGGGAGCTTGCCGTTCAGGAGGTCGCGGAGGTTGAAGGTCTGGACGTCGTAGCCGGTCAGGTAGACGTCGAAGGCCAGCGTGGGCACCCCCCAGTCGGTCCACAGGACCACGCGGGAGAGGACGGGCTTGGCGGACGCGTTGTTGACGGAGAACAGGGTCGACTGGCCGCCGGAATTGGCGAGGTCCACCTCGAAGTAGGGGATGAGCAGGGTGGCGGCCGGCTGATTGGCCAGCCGGCAGTTACCATCGAGAACGCCGGCGGCGGACGGCATGGCCCCGAGCAGGCAGCCGAGAAGGAACAGTGTCGGAAAACTACGGTGCGCGGACACGGATATCTCCTAGTTGCAGCTAACCCATTGATTCCCGGCATACTTGCCGGTTTCATCTCGTCCACGCTTCCCGGTTACTGCGACTTTCATGCCAGCTCACTCCCGACCCTCGCTACGGTTACACTAGGAGACCTATGAGTGAGACTCTAGTCCAGATCGGCCAGACTTCGGCCCCCTCCCCCTCCCGCAGGGAAGGGCGGCCCGACTGGCTCCGCATACGGCTCGCGACTCCCGCGTCCTACCATCAGGTCCGCTCTCTGGTCAGCCGGCTCAACCTCCATACGGTCTGTGAGGAGGCCCGCTGCCCCAACATCTATGAGTGCTGGGGGGAGCACGGCACCGCGACATTCATGATCCTGGGCGACGTCTGCACCCGCCGCTGTGGCTTCTGCGCGGTGACCTCGGGGCGCCCCCCGGCCGGTCCCGATCCCCAGGAGCCCGCGCATGTGGCCGAGGCGGTCGCCGTGATGGGGCTGCGCCACGCCGTGCTCACCTCCGTCGACCGCGACGACCTGCCGGACGGCGGCGCCCGCCATTGGGCGAAGGTGATCGAGGCCGTCCATGCCAAGAATCCCCACTGCGCCGTCGAGGTGCTCACCCCGGACTTCCGCGGCGTTCCGGATGCCCTGGACGTCGTGCTCGGCGCCGCTCCGGAGGTCTTCTCCCACAACATGGAGACGGTGCCCAGCCTCTACCGCAAGGCCCGTCCCGGCAGCCGCTACGACCGCAGCCTGGCGCTCCTCGCCGAGGCCTCCCGCCGCCGCGACAGCGGCGAATACGCGGGCCGGATCAAGACCGGCATCATGCTGGGCCTGGGCGAGACGCCAGAGGAGATCTACTCCACGCTCGCCGACATCCGGAGCGCCGGGGTGGAGATCATGACGCTCGGCCAGTATCTCCAGCCCACCCCGAAGCACCTGCCGGTGGCCCGCTGGGTCCACCCCGACGAGTTCGCGGCCTACCGCGACCACGCCCTCTCCCTCGGCTTCGCCCACTGCGAGGCGGGGCCGCTCGTGCGCAGCAGCTACCACGCGCACGAGCATGTGAAAAAGAGCACGGACTGACACGGACGAGCACGGACTAACACGGACTGACACTGATCGCGGAGTGTCAGTCCGTGTTGGTCCGTGTCAGTCCGTGCTCCCCCTCCCCTTGCTCA
>JAICSG010000744.1 GCA_025937035.1 Thermoanaerobaculia bacterium
AAGAGATGGGCCCTGCCGCCGCACCTCACTCCCAGAGGGCAATGACCTCGCGATCCCCCAAAAGCTCCTGGGAGAGCCGGCAATGACTTTTGAGAAGGACCGAAAAGGCTTTAGGGGAGACCTTTCCGTCCCAACACGATAGAATCCCCCCGCAATGAGCCCGGATTCGAATCGCTACGACGCCCTCATCATCGGCGGGGGTCCCGCCGGATCGACGGCCGCCCTGGTCATGGCCCGGGCGGGCCTGCGGGTGCGGCTTCTGGAACGGACGCCGTTCCCCCGCTTCCATGTCGGCGAGTCGCTGCTGCCCCGCAACTTCGCGCTCTTTCGCGAGCTCGGCCTCCTGGACGCGCTCGCAGACGTTCCCAAGGTGGACAAACTCGGGGCGGAGTTCATCCTGGGCAGCGGCGGCGAGCCCTCGTTCTTCCCCTTCGGCCTGAGCCTGGTGCCCGCCGAAAAGATGTCCTACAACCTGGAGCGCGCCCCCTTCGATGCCCGGCTGCTCGACGTCGCCCGCGAGGCCGGCGCCGAGATCCGCGAAGGGGTCGCCGTCCGCAAGATTCTGCGCCTGGAGGACGGGAACGTCGAGGTGGAGACCGACGAAGGGAACGTCGCGGCCCGCTTCCTGGTCGACGCGAGCGGCCAGTCGACCCTGCTCGGCAAGCATCTGGGCATCCGCAGCGTCCTCCCCCACCTCAAGAAGGTCGCCTACTTCGGGCACTTCGAGAACGTCTGGCGCCGCCCCGGCCCCGAAGGGAGCTACATCGTGATCGTGGTCTGCGAGGAGGGGTGGTTCTGGCTGATCCCCCTCGACGAGACCCGCACCAGCATCGGCTTGGTGATGCACGAGCCCGTGGCGCGCGCGGTGGGGCTCTCCGCGGACCAGATGCTCGCCTGGGGGATCTCCCGCTGCCCGGAGCTACGCCAGCGCACCGCCGGCGCGACCTGTCCGGCGGAGACCCACGTGCTGGCCGATTTCAGCTACCGCTGCGCCCCCTACGCCGGCCCCGGCTACTTCCTGACCGGCGACGCCGCCACCTTCATCGACCCGATCTTCTCCACCGGCGTCTGCCTGGGGATGATGAGCGGCGTCGAGGCGGGACGGGCCATCCTCGCCGCCGTGCAAGGGGGGAAGGATCCGGGGGCCCTTCGGCGGCGCTACAATCGCTTCATCGAGGGGAGCTCGTCGACCTTCTTCCGCCTGGTCGAGATGTACTACGACCACTCGTTCCGCGAGCTCTTCCTCAACGGCGAGGGGCCGCTCCAGGTGCACCGCGCCGCGATGACGATCCTGGCGGGCTATGTCTTCCCGCGCCCCCCTTTCGCCGTGCGCTGGCGTTTCGCCCTGCTCGACCTCCTCACCCGCATCAACCGCTTCATCCCCCTGGTCCCCCGGCGGGAGCGGTTCTCTCTCCTGGCCGAATAAAAGACGAAGGCCGCGGCTGGTGCCAGCCGCGGCCTCGCATCGACAGCGCCGGAGCGCTCTTACTTCGGGGTCATGTCGAGCTTGAAGTTCATGTACTTCCAGCCCACCGTCGCCTCTTCCGGATGGTGCTGGTTGAGGTAGTTACCGAACTCGTTGCTCGAGATCAGACCGGCAAGGTTGCCCTGGCCGAACCGCTTGAAGATCAGCGTCTGGTTGTTCCCCGGCTGGGAGTTGATACCGAAATTCGCGACCGTCTGGCCGTTGAGCTGCAACTGCATGTTGGCCCGCCTGTTGGTGGCGTCGTAGGTGTAGATCACATGGTAGGTCTGCCCCTGCACCATCAGATAGCCAGCCTTGCCGTTGGTGTTGGTGCCCGCCGGCATGCTGATGTTCTGCATGATCTTGAGCAGGCTCTTGTTGGGGCCGAGGGCGTTGACGTTGCCGATCACGCCGCTGCGGTAGCGGTCGAGGAAGAAGTAGCCCAGGTTGTGGATGCCCGACTTGTCCCGGGGGCTCCAGGGGCCGACGTAGACATCCCACTCGTACACCGCTTTCCCGATGCGGAGGTCCTCGGTGGCCCGGAGGCAGACGATGCCCTTGGGATTGGCCTTGGTGGCCTCGTGGAAGACCCCCTCCTGCGCGGTGGCGTAGTGGCCGTTGGGCTGCTTCAGCACCGTCAGGAAGTAGGTGCAGGCACCGTTGGGGCCGATGCCCTTGGCGATGATCGGAGCCTTGCCGCTGCCCTGGGTGGCGAGAGCCAGGGGATAGAAGCTCTGGTCGCAGGTGACGGAGACCGCGCCGATGCGGGCGCCGGCGAACGCGGCCAGCGCGTCGCGGCGGGCCAGCGACATCGGCTCGACGTCGAACTGGACCTCGCCCAGGCGGCTGCCGTCAGGACGGGAGAGAGTAGCCTGGCAGGAAGCGGTCTGCTCCGAAAGATTGGCGGCGCCGACCACCAGCGACTTCATCGCCCGCGGACGCGGCAGATCGGCCAGAGGGACCTCGAGACCCGCCTGGTAGGTCTCTTCCTCCGTGAACGCCGGCACCTGGAGGCGATCGTCCAGGACGGCCCGGACGTTCTCATAGGCATCCGCGTCGACGGCGACCAGGCCCACGCGTCCGGTGGGGACCTCCTGTTTCACCCCATCCGCGCTGGCGACCCACAGCTTGGTGGCTCCCAGGACCGGTACATAGATTTTTTCGGCGGCGGCCGGAACGGCCAGGGTGAGCGCGCAGAGCGCCCCATAGACGAGACCCTTCTTCATCTGTACAGACCTCCCTTCGGGTTTGCAACACGTACACGAACCACTAACTTGGCTTGATAGTAGGACTTTCGGGCTTTCGATGCAATGCCCCCGACGTAAAAAGCGCGTAACTCCCTTGAAAAAACCGCCCTACCCGCCCCAGGGCCCCAACGCCCGACCCAGGGCCTCCAGGCTCTCCAGGTTATGGACCGGCCGGTGCTCGTCGACATGGGGGAGGAGCGCTTTGACCCCCTGGGCGCGGGGCTGGAACCCTTCCCAGCGCAGGAGGGGGTTGAGCCAGATCA
>JAICSG010001244.1 GCA_025937035.1 Thermoanaerobaculia bacterium
GACGTCATCCGCGATCACCTCTTCGTTCTCACGTTCGACGACCACGACATCCTCCGCTCCTACCGCCTCGATCCCTGATCTCAACTCCGCCCGATGCCGAGATAGAATCGCCAACCTGCTCCAACCTCATGGCCCCGCGACACACCATCCTCCGCCGCTCCCTCCCCGTCGCCCTGATCTTCCTCGCCGCCGCCTATCTCTCCGGCTGCTTCTTCATCCCGTCCCGCTCTCCCTCCTGGACTTCGACCTCTCCCGACCCCCGCGCGGTCGTCGGCTCGGCGCACTCCTCCAAACCCCTCCGCGTCAGCACCGCCACCCGCGCCCAGGTCGAGTTCCTCCTCGGCCCCCCCGCCTACGTCTCCGACGACAACCGCGCGACCGCGTACATGTTCTTCGAGCCCGGCACCTACGTCGTCCCGCTGTGCTTCTCCGCCCAACATTTCACGCGCGGCATGCTCCTGCAACTCCGCTTCGACGACCACGACGTCCTCCAGTCCTACTCCGTCAAAAAACAACCCTACGGCCTGATCGCGGCCACTTACCCCATGCCTCCGTCGCCTGACTGGCCGACGCATTCCGACCCCCGCCGGGCACTTCGCCGCGTCCTCTCGACCCGCCCCACCACTCTCCCACGACACTAATCCCGTTACACTGTTACCCGTCCATGTCCATACCTCCACCGCCCGCCGCTCCTCCGCCCGATCACCGCTGGGACGACCTCGCCCGCGTCGAGGAATGGGCCGGCGAGCTCCGCGTCAACGTCATTCGCCTGGCCGGCATCGTCCTCTTCTACGCCCGACACCTCGTCGAATTCGCGACCGCCTCCCCCGGCGCCAAAGTGCGCGGCCCCTACCATCTCCGCGCCACCGTCATCACCGCGCTCTGGGCCATCATCGCGCTCCTCCTCCACGCGCACCTTCGCCGCCGCCGCGCCTTGCCCAGCGCTAAATTTCTCGTCACCGCCGGCGACCTGCTGATGATCACCCTGCTCTGCATGAATGCCGGTGGCCCGCAAACCCCCCTTCTGCTGCTCCTCTTCCTCGTCATCGCCGCCTCCCCGCTGCGCGCCAACCTTCAGCTCGTCTACGCCGCTACCGCTGGAGCCATCGCCTCCTATTTGTGTCTTTTGGCCTTCTACGCCTGGTTCGTCATCGGCTTCCACAAGTACTACGCCTCCCCCGAACTCCGCATTCCGCGCACGACCGAGGCCTTCTACATCCTGGCCCTGCTCCTCGCCGGCTTCCTCGCCGGGCAAGCTGTTCGCCAGCTCCGCCGCGCCGTGGCCGGCCACCACGCCACCGTCCTCCCACCCGGGGAGGACCATCCGTGATCCGCCTCACCTGCCCCCGCTGCCAATCCACCATCACCGTCAGCGAAGCCGCCCCGCAAAAGCTCATCTGCCCGCGCTGCCTCGCCCCGGTCCCCAACCCCAATCGCCGCGCCCCCGGCGCCCCGATCCCGATTCCCGTCCCCGTCATTCCCCTCGAAGAGCAGACCGACGCCGACACCTCCATCGCCAACGGGAGCA
>JAICSG010000216.1 GCA_025937035.1 Thermoanaerobaculia bacterium
CAGTCGCCGGCCGAGTCCCCAATGCCGGGGAGGACGCCCGGAGACCCTTCCGGGATGTCGCCGGCCAGCTCCGTGAATTCCGCCAGCGGCTTGTAACCGAAGACCCGCTCTCCCAGCCGGAAATGGCGCTCGCTGGGGAAGCCGAAGATCCACGGGGCATCCTCCGCCCGGGGCAGGTCGGCCAGCAGGCGCCGGCCGAGATCGACCAGAGGGGGCCGCAGCCCCCTCCGGCTGGTGCCGGCCCAATCGACCAGGGTCCAGACGCCGGTCTCGGCTCCCCGCCAGCGGGCCGGCAGGCGGAGGGCTCCGGCGTGGGCCAGGATCTCTCCATTCAGCACCGCCAGCCAGCTCCTCGCCTCGCCGGGGACGGCGCGGTACTTCCAGGTCCATTCCTCGGGGGTCCAGGGGCGGCCGAAGCGCTCGGCGAAAAAATCCGCCAGCGCGGGGAGATCCTCGGGGGCGGTGGGACGGCAGGCGGCCGCCGTCACCGCTCGCCCCGGTGCCGGAGCCGCATGGTGATCACGTCGCGGAGCATGGAGAAGGAGGAGCGGATGGGGTCCACGCGGGAGTCCGGGGAATTGACCCAGACCACCCCCACCTCGGCGATCCCATACCCCCGCCGCCGGGCCAGCCAGATCATCTCGACGTCCCAGGCGAACCCCTCGATCTTCAGCTCCGAGGCGATCCGCCGCCCCTCCTCCCCCCGCGCCAGCTTGAAGCCGCACTGGGTGTCGCGGATGCCGCGCACGCCGAACAGGTGGATCAGCTTGTTGAAGGTGCGCCCCATCATCTCGCGGTAGAACGGCTGCCGCTGGCGGATCTGCGAATCGGCCAGACCCCGGCTGCCGATCACCAGCGGCGTGCCGTCGTGGAGGAAGCGCTCGAGCTTCTCGACCTCCTCGATGGGCGTCGAGAAGTCGGCGTCGGAGATCAGCACCTTGCGTCCGCGGCTGGCCAGAAGGCCGGTGCGCACCGCCGCCCCCTTGCCGCGGTTGCGCTCGTGGCGCACCACCCGCACCCCTTGGGGCGCGAAGGACTCGGCCACCCGGATGGTCTCGTCCCGGCTGCCGTCGTCGACCACCAGCAGCTCGAAGGGCTCCCCCCGGCGGGAGAGATACTCCAGGGCCTGCCGGAGGCCGGGCGCGAGGCGCCGCTCCTCGTTGTAAGCGGGGACTACGACGGAGAGCTCGATACCGTTCTCGTTCATGAATGGACCCTGGTACGACGGTCAAAACGACGGGCCGGGGACGTGCAAGGAGCGTTCCCGGCCTACCAGTCCTGCTCGTGGGTCTTCTTGAAGATCGTGTCGTGCGGCGCCGAGCGCTCCTCGTCGGGCCGGCCGTTGGTGTAGTAGTAGAACGAGACCGACTTGCGGCTCCACCCCGGCGGGCAGGCGAGCGGTTTCGGGTGGCCGTGGTAGGAGAAGTCCGTGGTGCTGAAGACCACCGTGCGGTTGAATACCGGCAGGATCTTCCGCTCGCAGCGGGCCATGTCGCGGTCCCACAGCTCGAGCTCCCCGCCGTGCTCCTCCCGCCAGTCCTTGTTGAGATAGACCAGCAGGTTGAGCCGGCGGTCGAGCTTCAGCAGCGGGTGGACGTTGAAGTCGACATGGACCTTGAGGAAGCCCCCCGGCAGGATCTGGTGCGGCCCGGCGCCGCCGAAATAAGGGTCGGGGATCAGCCCCTCGATGCCGGTCAGCGCCTCCAGGAAGCGCAGCACCGGCGGCGAGCTCATCTCCCACATAAAGTCCCGCAGGCGCGGCTTGAGGGGGGAGGTGTAGCGGTAGCCGAGCTTCTTCTCGGTGGGATTGTCGAAGGACGCCCACTCGATCTCGTGGGCCCCAGGGAACTCGGCCAGCACGGCGTCGAGGGTCTCGTCCTCGAACAGGCCGTCGAGGACGATATGGGGGAACGGCCGCGCGCCGGCGTAGCTCTCGTGCAGCGGGCCGGGATCGATCTTCAGTCTCACTGCGGGTCCTCCGAAAGGGCCAGGGACGGCGATGGATCGGGAACCGAAGCGGCGAGCTCCCGCGCCCATCGTATCCCTTCGACCAGCCGCGGGGCCACCTCCTCCGGCCGGAACCTCTGGGCGGCCTCGTACCCCCGCTCCCGCGCCCGGCGCCAGGCGCGCCGGGAGGTGAGGAGCTCACGCGCGGCGGAGGCGAAACCCTCGGGCTCCACCAGGGGGACCGCGCCGCCGCTGACGAACGGGGTCGAGGGGATGCGCGCGGCCACCGCGGGGACCTTGGAAGCCATGGCCTCCAGCAGGGGGAGGCCGAACCCCTCCTCCGCCCGCGACGGGAGGAGCAGGAGGTCGCAGGCCCGCAGCGTCCGGGCGATCTCCGCCGGAGGAACGCTCTGGAGATAGCGGTCCGGCGCCAGCAGGGCCCGCTCCGCCTCGCTCAGCGGGACGATGGAAAAGCGCAGCACCCGGCAGGGGATCCCCCAGGCGCGCAGCCGGCGGACGGCCTCCAGGGCCACCGGAATCCCCTTGACCTCCGCCTCGAAGATGCCCGGGATGGCGATCCACGGCCGCCGCCGCGGCCCCAGCCGCCAGGCGGGGCGGAACAGGGGGTCGAGCGGGGGCGGCGCCACCCGGCTCTCCCGGCCGAAGCGCTGGCGCAGGAGCTCGCCCAGATGAGGGGCCACGGTGAGGGTGGGGACGCGCCAGGAATAGACCTCCTCGATCTCCCCGAGCACCGGCCGCAGATGCACCAGCCCCCCCTCGTACCCCTGGCAGAAGTGGGCCAGGGGCCCCAGGGCGAGGCGCCGGGCGGTCCGCAGGGTGGTCCAGTAGGTGGCGACCACCAGATCCTGCTCCGGCAGGCGGGGGACGGTCGAGGCGTAATCGACCCAGGCGGCGCGGATCTCCATCCACTCCGGCTTCGGCCCCTCGCCCAGGATGGTGACCTCGTCGCCGTTCTCCTGGAGCAGATGGGCGTGCTGGAAGATGACCTTGTTGCCACCGTTCAGCTCCGGGTGCGGAAGGACGTAGGTGATCCTCATCTCAGGCCGCCACCCTCACCGTCAGCCCGGCCGCGGGCACCCGCTCCAGGATCTCCGCGGGGAGATTCCAGGGCCCGTCCGGAGGGGCGGCGATCCTCTCGGCCGCCGCCGGGAAGCCCAGGGGATTGGGAGAGACCTCGACCCAGAGCGGATAGGCGGCCGGCTCGGCGGGGAGCCGCAGGCCGCCCTCCGGGATGCCGGATGGCGCCGTAATGCCGCGCCGGGGGAGCCGCCGGTCGAGCCCTTCCAGGAGCCCAGTGAAACGGGGCCCGTACCAGCGGCGGCGGAAACGGCGGGCCGACTCCTCGAACCAGCCGGCGGCCCGCGGCTCGCGGTCGGCGCTCCGGCTGTAGAGATGGACCGCCCCGGCGGCCGGCACGTAGCGGCCGGCGAGCCCCCGGCGCTCCGCCCGCAGAAGCCAGTCGGTCTCCTCGAAGTAGAGGCGGTACCCCTCGTCGAATGGCCCCACCGCCTCCCAGGCCGAGCGGCGGAGGGCCAGCAGGCTGCCGCTCAGGGAGAAGCTCGGCAGCGGCTCCCGCGCCTCCCAGTGCCAGCGGGCGTGCCGCCGCCAGCGGCGCCGGGCCCGCTCGGCCCAGGCCGGGCTCTTCCCCGCCAGCACCCGCGCCAGCTCCTCGCGCCGGGTGCGGAGCTCGGAGGGGGGCTGGAGCAGGCGCCGGCCGCGGTCCCACCAGAAGCGGGGGCCGGCCACGGCGGCGCCTGCTTCCAGGGCGTCGAGCAGGGCCGGCACGCAGCCGGGCTGGACGATCACGTCGGGGTTCATCAAGATCATCACCTCGGCGGTGGACCGCGCCGCCCCCAGATTCACCCCGCCGGCGTAGCCCAGGTTCCTCCCGGGATCGATCCGCTGGACGGGCAGCGCCGCGAGGAGGTCGCGGCCGGCCTCGTCGCTGCCGTTGTCGACCAGCAGCCACTCCACCTCCAGCCCCGTCCCCGCCAGATCGGCTCGCAGGGCCTCCACGGCCGCCGCCACCAGCTCCGGCGTGTGGTAGTGGACCAGGATCACCGCCAGGCGCATGGCCCCTTTACGCGGGCTGGGTGAGGGCGAAGGTGCAGCCGTAGCAGAGGAAGTCCTCGGGGGCCCGCTCGATGCCGTAGGCCCAGCGCCGCATCAGGGCCATGGCCGGCCCGGTGAGCACCTCGGCGACCGACTCCCGGGTGAGGTCCCCCACCACGTACTTGCCGTCGTAGTCCTCGCAGCAGAGCACGCACTGGCCCCGCGGGGTGATGTGCAGGTGCTGGAGAGGGCGCGAGCCGACGTTCTCGCAGCCGCAGAGGCGCCGCTCGCGGGAGGCCGGCCGGTGGCCGATCTGCAGGTACCCCGCGCGGTCCATCACCTCGTAGTACTTGACGTCGAAACGGCTGCCGGCGAAGCGCCGCGAGATCTCCTCGAAGTCCCGCTTGTGGGCCTCGTCGCCGGTGCCCAGCACCGCCATGTCCATCACCTCGGCCAGCGGCTTGTCGCGCAGGTAGTCCAGGTTGCGCAGCACCACGGGGAGATGGTCGCCGCCGCGGTCGCGCTTGTAGCGCTCGCGGTCCAGGGTCGAGAGGTTGATCGAGAGGAAGCGGAGCCCCCCGACCTCGAGCAGGGCGTCGACGCGGTCGGGGGTGAGCCCCGAGCCGTTGGTGAGCACGGCCGGCGGCAGCCCGGCCGCCTTGATCGCCCGCACCTGGTCGACGAACCGCTTGTCGGCCGTGGGCTCGTTGTAGTTGATCATGAAGACCGCCTCGATGGTGTCGCGGTAGGCCGCGATCTCCCCCACGATCCGTTCGTAGAGGGCGGTCGGCATGAAGTAGTCCTCGCGAGGGGCGATCGACACCGGGCAGAAGTAGCAGGACTGGTTGCACACCGTGTGCGCCTCCAGCGACACGTACTTCAGCCGGAAGGCCCGCGCCGGCTCCGCGTCCCCCGGCATCAGCATCCCCAGGGTGGACAGGCTCGCGCGGTCCGCGGGGGGGAGCCGGTCGAGGGCGAGCGCGCCGCTCAGCACCCCCCGCAGGGTCTCGTACCCCGGCTCGCCCCGCAGCAGGGTGCGGTCGGTCAAGGGGTTGTAGACCCGGTCGTCCCCGACGTGGAGGAACGGATTGATTTGCAGATCGATCCCGGATCGGGGCGCGGGCTCGGAGAGGACGGGCAGGCTGGCGGTCTTCATCAAATTTTGTCTTTCGAGGATCAGCGTCCGGCTATGCTCCGTTGTACGGATGAGCCGCTCTCGGCGTCCATCTCCCAGGCGTGCTCCACCCGGACGAGGCCGAAGACGTAGGCGGGGCTGCGGACCTGGAAGGAGCCGGGGATCACCCGCTGGTCGTAGATGTGGAGCCCCTCCTCGTCCAGGAGGAAAATATACAGGGTGAACTCCCCCTTCACCAAAGGGAGGCTGGGGATGGCGAGCCGCGCGGAGTAGGACCGCGCGCCGCTCACCGGCGCCAGGCCGTCGAGATGGGTGGCGAAGGAGCAGACCTCGATGCCGTCGGCGCGGTTGATGCCCACCCCCAGGTGAAAGGCCAGGCGGGGGTCCTCCGATTCCCAGGCCACCTCCAGCTCCCAGGGGTCCCCCTGGGTGTAGAGGGTCTCGTCCCCAGGCAGCCGCGCCGAGGCGATGCGCGCCGGCAGAGAGGACGGGGGCGGGGCCGCCGGGGCCGCCTGCTCCGCCCGGGCGCTCTTGGCCACCAGGAAATTCTCGTACTCCCGCACCACCTCCTCGGTGGGCCCGAGCGCCTCCGCCCTGCCGTGCCGCAGCCAGAGGGCGCGCTGGCAGAAGGCCGAGACGTAGTACATGGCGTGCGAGCAGAAGAGGAGCGTGCCGCCGCCGCCCACGAACAGCCGCAGGCGGTCCATGCACTTCTTCTGGAAGTAGCCGTCCCCCACCGACAGGGCCTCGTCGATGATCAGCACGTCCGGCTCGACCTGGGTGGCGATCGAGAAGCCGAGCCGCATGGCCATGCCGGTCGAATAGGTCTTCACCGGCTGGTCGATGAAGTCGCCCAGCTCGCTGAAAGAGATGATGTCGGGCATCTTCCGCCGCAGCTCCTCCTGGGAGAGGCCGAGCATGGCGGCGTTGAGCACGATGTTCTGGCGGCCGGTGAATTCGGGATGGAACCCCGAGCCCAGCTCGAGGATCGAGGCCACCTTGCCGCTCACCCGGAAGGCACCGGAGGTCGGCGTGGTGATGCCGGCCAGGATCTTCAGCAGGGTGCTCTTGCCGGCGCCGTTCTCGCCGATCAGCGCCAGCCCCTCGCCGCGCGGCAGCATGAAGCTGACGTCCTCCAGGGCGCGGAACTCGCGGTGGCGCGGGCGGCGGAGTACCCCCTCCAGCAGCCGGTCCCAGGGGGTGGCGTACGACCGGTAGACCTTGGTCAGCTCGTCGGCCTGGACGGTGGCTTCAACCATCAGCGGGCCATTGTAATGGGGAAAATTCCAGCGGGGAAAGACGTGGAAACGGGGTGGGCCCGCGGAGCGGACCCACCCTGACCTCAGTCAGCCTTACGGAGCCGGAGCGATGGAGCCCGGCGGCACGTTGTGGTTCGCACCCGTCAGAGTGAGGGTGTACGAGCCAGCCGAGCACGCGCTGTCGAGGTGGATGGCGTCGAAGCCGACGCTGTAGCGGCCCTGCGACGTCATGCGGACCGTCACGAAAGCCTGCGCCGCCGCCGGATCGAGCGGGTTGTTCACCGCGCCCGACGCGACGAGCGTATTGAGATCCATGTAGATCCAGCCGAAGTCGTACGGCACCGGCAGATCGGCACCACCGACGTGGGTCGACTGCGACTCAGCCGGGAACGGCACC
>JAICSG010000986.1 GCA_025937035.1 Thermoanaerobaculia bacterium
TCCTCAGGATTGGCGGGAATTGGGCTCCGGGCCGGGTCTGCCCGGGCAGGATTCGCGGAGCATTCTCCCATGAGACGGGAGAGGCGTCCACCGGGGGTTAGGAGCCGAGCTCCAGGATCTGCCGCCAGAGGCGGGAGGCGCGAGGGGGCAGATCTGGAAGGTCCTTCTCGACCTCCTCGATGAGAGGAGTCCTCTCCGGGCCCAGCAAGAGCTGCTGGATGTCCCAGGCGTCCTGGGGGCCTCCCGCGTAGAGCTTGAGCAGGATCAGATCGGCTCCTCGGAGGACCGGCACCTCCACCCCCATGAAGATCGCCGTCTCAGCCCGCTCGATCACTCTCCGCTGCCAGAGATGCTTGCCGACCACGACGTCAAGAGGGAGCTCGGGGTCCAGCTCGAGCCGCACGACTCCCGCCAGAGGATCGTCCAAATCCCCCTTGTGTACTTCGACGCCAATCCCTTCTGCGGCGAGGGTGTCCCAGGTCCGAGGCTCGAGGCAGGTCCGGTCGACGGTGAAGAGATCGACGTCGATGGTCGAGCGGTTGACGCCATGGATTGTCAAGGCGGAGGCGCCGGCCAGGACGTGAGGAATACCCGCAGCCTGCAATACTCCGCTCACCCGCGCGAGCAGGCTCACCCGATGAGCTCCTCCATGCACTTGGAGGGCTGGCGCCCCGCCTGGCGGCGGCGCTGAAGGAGGCGGATGGCAGTGCGGCGATCGACCCCCTGGGCTTGGCGGAACGCCTCCAGGCCGATCTCGCCCATCTCGAAGACGCGGCGGACGCGCTCCTCCAGGGGCAGCCTGGCGAAGACCTCGCGGTCCTCGCGGCGGAGGTCGTCGGCGACGGAATGCATGGCGGAAGTATAGCGATTCCTTTCCCTTGACGTCTTAGGGGAATCGAAGCGCCACCGATCCGGCCACCTTCGCCGGGGTGATCCTGGTCCTGGCCCTGGCGGCGCTGCTGGCGAGCTGGCTGCCGGCGAAGCGGGCGGCGCGGGTGGAGCCCACCCGCGCCCTTGCGCCCTGACCGTTAATGGACTTCCGTGACGTGGTTGGCCTTCAGGTCGTCCGCGGGCAGCGAGAGGAGCTGGCTCGGATCGATGGGGCTGGTGAAGGGGTGCGCCGGAATCTTGCCGGTCGTCGCGAGCCCGTCTCGGACCTGGGCGACGTCCACCGGAGGCACCATGGCGCAGAGGGAGCCGGCGAGAGCCCGGAGGTCCGCCTCGCGGCGGGCGAGATCGCTGAAGGTGCGGTGAGGCAAGTGGCTGGCCTCGGCCGGATCGTTCACCGTGATCCCCCGCAGGAAGCCGGAGAGGGCATGCCAGTCGCCGAGAGGCTTCATGGGATCGACGTGCACGAACGGCGTGCCCGTCTCTCCCGCGTGGCAGCCGTTGCAGGTGTTGAGGGAGGCGCGGTGGCGTCCCCAGTTGTCCGGGTTGTTGCCGCTGCTGGGCGAGAGGCTGAGGCCGGGGGCGTTCCAGAAGAAGGACGCGGTCGGCATCTCGGGCCGGGCACCCAGGAAGGGGGCGCTCAGGTAGCTGGACGTCACGTCCGGGATCGTCTGCTGCCAGCCCGGACCGCTGATCGCCGGCTCAATCTGGCTGAGGATCCAGCTCTGGAAGGTCACGCCGGTGTTGAAGGAGTCGTCCGGCGTGTTGGCGGTGGTCGTCTCCCCGAGCGGGTTCCACGAGGGGGTGGTGCTCAGGTGGAACTCCCGGAGCTGCCAGGGGTCTGGCGGCCAGCTCGCGGGATCCGCGAGGGCGATCTCGTTGGTCCGCACCTGTCCGATGGCGCTGCCGTAGGGTCTCGTGAGATCGGCGTTGGCTTTCACGACCGGCTCGGTGAGATGCTCCAGGGCGCTGTTGTACGGGGCGTCGCCCGGAACGAGCCGGTCCAGTGCCATCCACTGCCCGGCCAGGCTGACCATCCCTGTGCAGCTCCTGGCGGGGATCTTGTACTCGAAGATGGCGGTGAAGGGGAGGGCGCAGCTGCGGCCGTAGCCGGAGGACGGCAGGGAGCTCATCCAGAACGGACGGACGAAGCCGAAGATGAACCGCAGCTCGCCGGCCGCCGAGAGGTAGCTGGCGCCTCCGCTCCCGGGGCCTCCGCGCAGGTCGAGCCGCGGCACGATGGCGATCAGGCGGAACGGCGCGA
>JAICSG010000671.1 GCA_025937035.1 Thermoanaerobaculia bacterium
CATAGAGAGGCGGCCTTGGCGGATTGAGCCGCCGGTACCGCCGGACGGCGTCCTGCAAGCTCCAACCGATCACGATCAGACTGATCACCACCAGGAGGGTCTGCGCGCGCCGGCTCCGCGCGGACAGCGGCGGCTCCGCGGCGGGCTCCACGGGACGGTTGAGCAGGATCAGACGGCCAAGCCGGCGCAGGTCCGGAACGATCAGAAGGACCGCCATCAGCAGCAGGTGGAAGAAATACAGCTTGAACGGCAGGTCGTAGCAGAGGCTCACGGCGACCGCCATCAGAAGGTTCGCGCCGCAGATCAGCGCGCCCAGCAGGGTCGTCCGGGGGGCGAGCAGCAGCAGGCCGCCGGCCAATCCGGCGGCGCCAGTGAACGACTGGAACGGCTTGGACGCTCCGAGAAAAGTCCACAACAGGCCCATGGCGCTGAGCTCGCCGAGTTGGCGCAGCAGATCGAACGGCCCGGGGGCGGGCATCTGGACCGGGATCAATCGTTCGATCCCGGAGCTGATCATCACGATCGCCAACGTGAAGCGGAGCAGAAGCCGGAGCCATGAATCGAGCCGCGCGTCCTGATCCCTCCCCCACCCCAGCGCCAGCGAGGCCACCACCGCGAGGAGCGCCACGGCCGCGGAGCCCAGGCAGAGCCACCAGCGGAGACGGGTATCCGCCAATCCGCTGAAAGGGATCGTCAGGAGGAACAGCGCGAAATAAAGGAACAGGAACCGGGAGGCGATCCGTTTCACGGTCTCTCCCGGATCGCGTCCGCGGCCTTCTCCGCCAACATGATCACCACCGCGTTGGGATTGCCGCCGACGAGCTCCGGCATGACGGAGGCGTCCACGACCCTCAGCCCCTCCACCCCGCGCACCCGCAGTTGGGCGTCCACCACCGCCAGAGGATCGTTGCCCATCTTGCACGTCCCCGCCGGGTGATAGATCGTCTCGACGGTATTGCGGATATATTCGGTGATCCCCTCCGCCGTGCTCAACGTCTCACACACGGCCGCTCCCCGGTAGTCGGCGAAGGCTTTGGTATGGGCCAGCTCACAGGCGAGCTTGACGCCCTCGACGAGCGTCCGCAGGTCGGCCTGACTGTCGAGATAGCGGGGCTGGATAGCGGGCGGCTCGAACGGATCGCTCGACCGCAAGGTGATCCGCCCTCGGCTCTCTCCCCGGATCAGGGTCGGTCCGATCGAGAAACCGTGACCTTCCGGACGGGTGAAGCCGTGGTTGAGGTAGTACACCGGCCCGAAGTGGAATTGCAGATCGGGGGCCGGCAGGCTCGAATCCAGCCGGATGAAACCGCCCGCCTCGGCGACGTTCGAGGTGAGCGGTCCCTTTCTGAAAAACAGATATTTCGCGATGTTGGGGATCGACTCCGCGCTGGCCAGGCTGATGGGACGGTTGCAGGCGTAGGCGATGGAGACGAACAGGTGATCCTGAAGATTCTGTCCCACCCCCGGCAGATCGATCACTGGAGAGATGCCCACGCTCTCGAGAGACTCGGCGGGACCGAGGCCGGAGAGCATGAGCAGTTGAGGGGATTGGATCGCGCCGCCGCTCAGGATCACCTCCCGGCCGGCCCTCGCCTGCTCGGCGCGGCCGTTCCGCACGTACTCGACGCCGACCGCCCGGGTCCCCTCCAGGATCAGGCGGGTCGCCTGCGCCTGGGTGTGTACCGTTAGATTGGGGCGGCGCAGGGCGGGCTTGAGGTACGCGGCGGCGGCGCTGCACCGCTTGCCGCCCTTCTGGGTCACCTGATAGAAACCGAACCCCTCCTGCTCCGCGCCGTTGAAATCTTCGTTCCTCGGAAAGCCGAGCTCGCCGGCGGCGGCGAGGAAGGCGTGAGAGAGCGGGTTGATCGAGCGCTGGTCCGCCACGTTGAGGGGCCCGCCCGTGCCGTGATATTCGGAGGCGCCGCGCTCCTGGTGCTCCGCCTTCTTGAAATAGGGCAGCACGTCCGCGAAGCCCCACCCCTCGTTCCCCAGGCCGCGCCAGCGGTCAAAATCCTTGCGATGACCCCGGATGTAGATCATCGCGTTCATCGAGCTCGACCCGCCGAGCATCTTGCCCCGCGGCCAGTAGAGCTTGCGGCTCCCGAGATTCTCCTGGGGCTCCGTGTGGAAGGCCCAGTCGCACGGCCCCTTGAAGAGCTTGGAGAACGCCGCCGGGATGTGGACCTCCTGCTTCTTGTCCGGCCCGCCCGCCTCCAGCAGGAGCACCTTGACGTCCGGGTCCTCCGTCAACCGGTTGGCCAGCACGCAGCCCGCGGAGCCCGCGCCGACGATGATGTAGTCGACCATGGAGCCATCCTCCTGATCCATCCATCATGGACGGGGTTGAGGAGCCTTCTGGGGACCGAGCACCGCCCGGAAAGCCTTCAGGGCGGCGGGATGATAGATCGTCGAGTGCTTCTCCTCCGGCATCCGTTCGTAATGCCAGTGGAGCCGCGGCGGCGCGCTCTTGCTCAGGATCTCCGCGAAACGCTGGGCGTCCTCCGCGATCTCCTTCTCGTCGCTGCTCGCCATCCAGAGCGTCTTCTCCAGGCCAGGCCGCGCCCGCAGCCGCTCCGCCGCGCCGTTGAGGAGTGCCCGCTTGTTCCACCAGAGGCTCGGATCGATGGCGATGTAGGTATCGAACAGATCGGGCTCCAGGAGAAAGGTCTCCACGACGAACAGCCCGGCGAGCGACTCGCCGACGATCGCCGTCTCCTGGGTCGTGCGATAGCGGCCTTTGACCTGGGGCATGAGCTCCTCGCGCAGGAACCGCCGGAACGCTTCCGAGCCTCCCACGCGCGGCGCGATCTTCTTGTCCTCCTCGTTCTGAGTGGGCCCGGTCATGTCGCGGCGGCGCTCGGTGTTCTCGATCCCCACCAGCAGGAAGGGGCGCATGGTCCCGTTGGTGACCGAGATCTGGACCAGGCCCGCCACGTGCAGGAAATCCTCGGCGAGCCCGCCATCCGGCATGTAGAGAACGGGAAACCGGGCCGCGCCTGCCGCCGCGTAGCCTGGCGGCAGATAGACGTTGATGCGCCGCGTCTCCCCCAGGACCTTAGAGTCGATCGTGAAAGTCTCCCCGATGACCAGGGGCGACGCCTTGGTTTCGGCAGTGGCCTGAATCCAGGGCAGGAGGGCGAGCAGCGCCCAAAAGAGGACCGTCAGAGCTCCGCGAGGCCTGAGGATCGGAATGGCCATAGACGTGACCTGAAGCCTACCACAGGGAAGACACCGGCCGGCTACCCTCGCTACCA
>JAICSG010000858.1 GCA_025937035.1 Thermoanaerobaculia bacterium
CTCGGGGTGCCAGAGGTCCTCGCAGATCAGGAGCCCGGCCGTCCCCCAGGGGAGACGCAGGGTCTCCAGCCGCCGGCCGGCGCCGAAGAAGCGCTCCTCCTGGAAGATGCCGTAGGTCGGCAGGTAGAGCTTGCGGTGGACGTGAACGGGTTTGCCGCCGGCGAGCAGGACGGCGCTGTTGTGCAGCACCCCGCGCTCCCCCTCCTCGACGAAACCCACCACCACGCGCATGGGGCCGGCCGCCTCGGCCAGCCGCGCCAGCACGGGGGAGCCGAGCGGCAGCGCCACCCGGGGGGTCAGATGGAGGAGCCGGTAGCCGGTCAGCGACAGCTCGGGGAAGACCAGGAGGTCGACCCCGGCCGCCCGCGCCGCGACGATCCAGTTGAGATGGCGCTCGGCGTTGCGCTCGACGTCTCCCAGGCGGCCGTCGATCTGCGCGAGGCCGATCTTCAGCAGGGTCGGGGGCTCGGCCATGATCGGGGCGGATGCTAGCATGGACCCATGAAGACCGACGTACGCTCTCTCCGGCCGGTCCTCCTCGGGCCGGCCCTGCTCGTTTTCGCTCTGTTGAGCCCTCCCGCCGCCGCTCAGAGCGGCCCGCAGAGACCCGCACCCAAAAATCCGGCGAAGGTGACCGTGCAGCCGCCGCCCGCGCCGTCCGGCAAGACCGCTCTCCAGGACCGGGTGCTCGCCGTGGTGGACGAGGACCCGATCCTCGCCTCCGACGTCGACCGGGTCATCCGCCTGGGGCTGGAGCAGCCGCAGCCGGGAGAGACCGAGGAGAGGTTCCGCCGCCGGGTGCTCGACGATCTGATCGACGAGCGGCTGCGGTTCCATGAGGTCGACCGCTTCAACTTCGAGCAGGTGCCGGTCGACGAGATCAAGAAGCGGGTCGACGAGATCCGTGCCCGGTATCCGAAGGACCCGGCGGCGTTTCAGAAGGCCCTGAAGGAGGTGGGGCTCGACGAGAAGGGGCTGCGCCAGCTCGTGGCCCGCCAGCTCCTGGTGATCACCTACGTGGACGAGCAGCTGGGAGCCCACGTCTTCGTGGAGCCGGAGGACATCAGCCGCTACTACCGCGACGTCCTCACCCCCGAGATGCGCAAGCGGGGCCAGCAGCCGCCCCCTCTGGAGGACGTGCGCGAGGACATCCGCGAGACCCTGAAGCAGCAGAAGATGACCCAGGAGATGACGAGGTGGACTCGGGAGCTCCGCGACAAGGCGGACGTCGTCGTCTACTCCGGCAACCCGAAGCCCAATCAGCCGCTGCCGCCGGTGGTCAAGACGATCCAGGGGCAGGCCGCGCCCAAGGCGGAGGCGAAGAAGCCGCCGCGCCCCTAATACAGCTCCCCATACTCCTCCCAAGCCCCCAGCACCCGCCGGACGTAATCGCGGGTCTCGGCCGTGCCGATCTTGGTGTAGAGCTCGTCGGGCTCCTGGGTGAAGCACTGGCTTCGCCAGAGCATCGCCTCGGCCTCCCCCGCGTCGTAGGCGGCGACCGCCGCGACCGTGCTCCCCGAGAAGTCCTTGAGCAGGGCGCCGAGATAGGCCGCGCCGAGGGAGATCGAGACCTCGGGCCGGTAGAGGTCCTCGGGAGAGAGGCGCTGCAGGTTGATCTGGATCGCCAGTCGGCGGGCCGTGTTGAGGGAAAGGTGGGTGAGGCCGCGGCTCGAAGCCGGGGAGAGCATCGAGGTGTCGAAGTGGCTCTCCTCCCGGATCAACGCCGCCAGCAGGTTGGGATCGACCCCGCGGATCGGGCCCACGGCCAGGATGTTCTGACGATAGGGGAAGGGGTAGAGGAGACGCCGGTACTCGGGAGGCTGGAGCGCCAGGGGGACCCGGGAAGGGGCCCGCGCGCGCAGCGCCTCCCCCATCGCGATCGATCCCGCGAGATCGCCCCCACGGGCCAGCAGCAGGGCGCCGGTGAAACCGAGCGAGGGATCGGAGAGCGGGAAGTGCTCCCGGATCGCTTCCGACGCCGAGTGCCAGACGCCCAGGGCGAGCAGCATCTCCTCCGGCTGGGTCAGGGGCTTTTCCCAGAGCGGCCAGCGCCGCACCGGCACCTGGGCCAGCCGCAGGAAGGGGGCGGACCGGCGGTCGCCCAGCAGCACCTGCTCCAGGCGGCGCTGGGCGGCCGTCCGGCCGGGCAGGTCCCCGCTGAGCAGCAGCCAGCCGCCATAGACGTCGTTGAGGCGGTCCGATCCCGCGAGGCGGCGCCCCTCGGCCGCGGTGGTCCGGGCGAGCGGCTCGGCGGCGAGCCGGGCCCGCGCCGCGTGGGCGAGCGGGTGATCGGGATCGGCCCGTAGGACGTCCAGATACCGGCTCACCGCCTCCTTGTTGTTCTTCTCGAGCTCCGCCAGCCGGCCGTTCCAGTAGTCGGCCTCCAGACGGTCGTCGTGCCCCCCCTGCCGGGCCCGCGTCAGCCAGGCGCTCACCCGGTCCCGCCGGCCGCGCACGAGATCCGAGGCGGCCAGGAAGAGGGCGGCCCGCGCCGCCTCGGCGCGCCA
>JAICSG010001248.1 GCA_025937035.1 Thermoanaerobaculia bacterium
CTCCAACGAAATCGTTCGCCACACGGCGGGCATTTCCGATGTGAGCCCAGCAGTACGCCTCCAACCGTGAGCGCCACCCCTCGTCTCCCCCCACCCGCGTGGAGATGAACAGGGCCAGATCCGCCAGATCGAGCGCAGCCTCCGGCTTGTGGGCCGCCGCGCGGATGCTCGCCTCGCACACCAGCTCCGCCAGAGCCCAATCCTGAAGCTCCGGCAGGGCGGCCACCGCCTCGCGCCGCTCCTGGCGGGTGGCTGGCTTCAGGCGCGCCCACAGCTCGGGCGCCCTCCGCCGGGCCATCTCCACCTTCAGGCTCAGGAGGGCCCGGACCAGCTCCGTCCGCCAGCCCGCCAGGAAAGACCGGCCCAGGGAGAGGCCGGCGCGCTCGATCGAGCGGCGCACCTCGGGAGAGAAGGGCTCCGCCAGGGGAGGCTCCTCCTCATCGGGCTCGATCCAGGAGTCGACGAGCAGCAGCAGATCGACCGCCTCAGGCGGATATCCGAGGGCCTCCGCGCAGGCGTCCAGCGTCCTTCGGCTGACCGGCTTCGACCCCCTCTCATAGCGGGAGATCATCTTCTCGTCGGCCCATCCCATCCGATCGGCCAGCTCCCTCTGCGAGCAATCCTCTCTGGAACGCAGGTACAGCAGCGCCAGAGCCTGAGATGACAGCGGCTTCTTTCCCTCTCGCGGCATGCGGCCCCTCCCGGATCGCTTCAGGGGTTGAGAAGTGCCCTTCGACTCGTCTTCAAGATAAAAATCCGGTGCCGCGCCATCATGTCACGGCATCAGGGAATAGGTGGACCCGCCGAGTATAGCTGAAGGGAAGGTGGAAATTGCTTGTTCACGCAAGCGGGCACCGTTCATATCCTCCCCATCATGAGCGAGCGTGAGGATTCGACACCGGACATCCGGGCCGCCGTCCAGGAGCATCTCCTGCCGGCCGTCTCGGATTTGAAAGACATCCAGGGGCGGTTGCGCGCCCTCCAGGAGAGCCTGCCCGCCGCGCCCGACCGGGGAGAGGAGGAGATGGACGCCGTGACGGAGCTGCGGTCGGTTCTCGGCTGCGTCCTTCTCGACAGCCTCGGCCCGGCCATCCGGGACCTCCAGGCGGCGGCGGTCTACGTTGCGAAGAGCGCCAAGCCGGACGAGCCATGAGGTCCCTCTTGGCGGACGACGAAGAGACGCACGACGGTCCCTACGACCAGATCTGGCGCAATCTGGAGCTGAGCCCCGAGAAGCTGGCGGAGCGGGACCGGCGCCGCGAGCTCGCCGGCAGGCTCTTCGCGGAGCTCACGGGCGCTCCGCCCGCCCGTCAGGCCGAGCTCCTGCGCGAGGGTCGCTTCCAGAATCTCGATCTGCTGGACCTGCTCCTGGAATCGAGTCAGGACGCCCAGCCGGCGGACCCCGCGCGAGCGGAGGATCTGTCCCATCTGGCCGCCCGGCTGGCGGCGATCCTCTCCGAGAACGAACCGGAGGCGGCGGCGGCCCTGCCGAGGGCCTTCTGCCTGGGCGCCA
>JAICSG010000141.1 GCA_025937035.1 Thermoanaerobaculia bacterium
CGGCCATCAGGCAGAGGCGCTCCTGGTCGTACTTCGACAGCGCGTAGACGGAGGAGAGATTGGGTGTCTTGGTCTCCGGCGTGGGCAGGGGGACCAGCTCGCGCCCGTGGAGGTCCCGCACCTCCCAGTCGTGGGCCCGGAGCTGGTCGCGGTCACGCTCCACGCCGTTCACCAGGTTGCCCTCGGCGTCGCGGAACAGCCCCTCGCCGTAGAGGCTCATGCTGGAAGCTACGATCAGCCGCTCGACCGGCTTCTCGATCAGGGCCTCCAGGAGCACCGCCGTGCCCAGGTTGTTGACGCTGGTATAGCGCTCGATCTCGTACATGCTCTGGCCGACGCCGACCCGCGCCGCCAGGTGGAACACCGCGTCGATCCCGTGAAGGGCCTTCCGTACGGCCTCCGGGTCCCGGACGTCCCCTTCCACCAGCTCCACCTCGGGGGAGAGATAGCCGGGCCGCGAGGCCCCCGGTCCGTGGACCTGCTCCGAGAGGTTGTCCAGGGCCCGGACCTGATAGCCGTGCACCAGCAGCTCGTCCGCGAGGTGCGAGCCGATAAAGCCGGCGCCTCCGGTGACCAAGATCCGTCCGCTCATTCCAGTCCTCCGATGCGATTCAAGTTGAGCTCCTCTCTTGGGTAGCCAGGCGATGAAACCGGCGGCGCACGAGGTCCGGCCGGTCGAGCGTCGTGCGAGGGAGAGGGGGGATGGGAGGCCGGGCCGCGTCGCGGGACCGGAGCGGCTCGGGGAGGAGGGTGCGGCGCCTCGGCCGGTCCTCCGGATATCGATACGGTCTGTCGTCTTTCGTCGGCGTCACGTGTTCCCTACCGCCCGCTCCCGGCTGATACTGCCGCCGGCGTTTTCGATCCGCAGTACGCCTTGCCAAGTCGGGCCGGAGGGCTGACGAGTCGGTGACGTACCAGCGGGCTGCCCTTTCAGGTAAGTACCCTAGCAATTGACATGCCAAGAAGAAAAAATGGTCGGAAATGGCGCTTTTTCCAGGCTTTCGGGTGCTCGAAGGACGGGAAGATGCGCTGGTATCTCGTGCCGCGAGGTGACGGTAGAAAAGGTAAGTTGATGTAGAACCTACATGCGGGACCGTTGGATCGCGATCCAGAAATCCTCGAACCCCCGCGTATTGAGCACATCCTCCGGTCCCAACCCCGCCCGCCGGGCCTGGTCGACCCCGTAGCGCATGAGGCCCAGCTCGCGGGTGCGGTGGGAGTCGGTGTCGATCACGATCTTGCAGCCCAGCTCCTTGGCCAGCATGAGATGGGTGTCCTTGAGATCGAGACGGTTGGGGCTGCAGTTGAGCTCCAGGGCCACCCCGAGCTCGGCGGCCCGGCGGAGAATCACCTCCAGATCGAGCTCGGCCGGCTTGCGGCGGTTGATCAGCCGCGCCGTGGGGTGGCAGAAGATGTTGACTTGCCGGTGCTCCAGGGCCTTCAGCACCCGGTCGGTCTGCTGGACCAGCGGCAGGTCGAGCCGGGAGTGGAGGGAGATCAGCACCAGGTCGAGCCCGGCCAGCATCTCGTCCTCCAGATCCAGCGAGCCGTCGCCCAGGATGTCCACCTCCATCGAGCGCAGGACGCGGATCTCGGGGTGGCGGGCCCGCACCTCGTCGATCTCCTTCCACTGCTCGCGCAGGCGATAGGCGTCGAGGCCGCCGGTCATCGCCAGCGACTTGCTGTGGTCGGAGATCACCATGTACTCGTAGCCGCGGGCGGCGCAGGCCTCGACCATCTCCTCGATCGAATTGCGGCCGTCCGACCAGGTGGAGTGCATGTGGAGGTCCCCCCGCAGATCCTCCACCCGGATCAGATCGGGGATCCGGCCGGCCGCCGCCAGCTCGATCTCCCCATGGTCCTCCCGCAGCTCCGGGGGGATCCAGGCGAGCCCCACGGCGGCGTAGACCTCCGCCTCCTCGCCGCCGCCGATGCATTCCCCCTCGGTCTCGGAGCCCTCCTCGTGGACCTGGAAGACACCGTATTCGGAGATCCGCAGGCCCCGCTCGACGGCCCGCCGGCGGAGCTTGACGTTGTGCTCCTTGGAGCCGGTGAAGTAGACCAGGGCGGCGCCATAGCACTCCGCCGGCACCACCCGCAGGTCGACCTGGAGCCCCGAGCCCAGGACGACCGTGCTGCGGGTGTCTCCCGCCATCAAGATCTTGTCCACTTGGGCGTAGCCGCGGAAGCGCTCCATCACGGGAATGGGCTGGGAGGCGATGGCCAGGAGGTCGATGTCGCCGATGGTCTCCTTGCGCCGGCGGTAGCTGCCGGCCACCTCCAGGCGCTCGATCTCGGGGGTCTCGCGCAGGTAGGCGAGCAGGGGCTCGACGGAGCGCTCGGCCTCGTTCAAGAGGAAGCGGCTCCCCTGCTGGCGGTAGTCGGCGATGCCGGCGAGGATCTTCTCCTGGCTCTTGGCGCCGAAACCGGGGAGGGCGGCGATGCGCCCCTCCCTGGCGGCGGCCTCCAGCTCGTCGACCGAGCCGATCTTGAGCTCGTCGAAAACCTTCCGGGCTTTCTTGGGGCCCAGCCCGGGGAGGCGCATCAGCTCGATCAGCGACCGCGGCACCTCGGCCAGCAGCTCGTCGCGGAAGCCGAGCGTGCCGGTCTCGACCATCTCCTTGATGTGGTTGGCCATCTCCTTGCCGATCCCCGGCAGGTCGGTGAGCGCCCGCCCCTCCTCGACCCACCGCCGCAGGGGGACGGTCACCGTCTCCACCGTGCGCACGGCGTTGCGATAGGCGCGGATGCGGAAGGGGTTGGAGCTCTGGATCTCGAGGATGTCGGCGACCTCCTCGAGGGTGCGGGCGATTTCGGGGTTGTCCAAGGCTCAGGTAAGAAGAGAAAAGCCGGGATACTTGGCCAGGGTCCGATCGAAGGTCAGGGTTTCCGTACAGCCAGCCTTCTGATTATGCCAACCGATGAGGTAATCCGGGAAGCCCGCGGCGCCGGCTCGAAAATCCTGGAGAGCCTTCTCGACCAAATCACGGTCCTGAATCTCCAGGATCGTGATGTCGAGCAGGGTTTCCAGGGCGGAAGAGATCTTCTCCCGGCTCATCTGAGACCGGGACCGCAGGACCCAGGCCAGCTCGCAGAGGGTGATGCTGCTGATGTGGAGCCGGTCGTTCTGGTCCTCGACCTCCGCCATGAGCGTTTCGACAATCCGGAATTGTGCTGAATCGTCCGCGGTGAGGAATCGGACCAGAATATTGGTATCGATCCCTCTCAAGGCAGGCCCTTCTTGATTCGCTCGTCGTCCTCGGCCAGATGGCGCCCGATGGCCTCGTCCATTTCCTCAATGGTGGCCGGGACCATACCCGGCTGGTGGAGCATCCCCAAAGCGCTCCGGAAAGAGCGGGAGACTGGACGCACCTCGACCCTGCCCTTTGGCTCCAGGACGAATTCGACCCGGTCGCCGGCCTGAAGGTGCAGATGATTTCTCACCTCCTCGGGGAGGCTCTCCAGCCATTCCTGGGTCACAGTATGAGTAGGCATGTCTTTTATCATCGATCGGGATCATACCACCCCGAAAAGCGTGTCGAGCGGGGACATGCGATCCACATCCCCGCTCGACCTATTATGCTCCCTGTGCTCCCCGCCCATTCCCCCCATACCCCACCGCCGCCCCGCGCAGCTCGTTGTTCTCCACCGCCGCCTCGTCGGAGAGGCGGGTGAGGAGCGAGGGGACCCAGCGGGAGGTGCTCTGCCAGCCGGGGCGGGCCTCCTCGCCGTCGCCGTTTTCACTGGGCTCCGGGAGCAGGCGGGCGGTCAGCTCCAGGAGCCTGGCGACGACGTTGGGGGCCACCGTGTTGGCGATGGCGGCGGCCTTGGCCTGCGGCGTCAGGATGAGCGTGGGCTCCCCGTAGCGGCAGGCCTCCAGGATGCGGCGGGCGGCGCGCCGCCCGGCCATCGAGGTCAGGGGGAGGGAGTCGCCCAACGCGAACCAGGCGAATTCCTCTTCCCGCTTTCCCTTGAAGCGGGCGTTGACGTGCGAGCCCGTGCGCATCAGACCCGGGCAGACCGTGGTGACGTAGATCCCCTCCCTGGCCAGCTCGCTGCGCAGGCCGTCCGAGAGGCCGACCAGGGCGAACTTGCTGGCGCTGTAGGGGACCAGGTGGGGGATGGCGATGCGGCCGCCGATCGAGGAGATGTTGACGATCCGCGCCGTCTCCCGCTGGCGCAGGTGGGGGAGGGCCGCCAGGGTGGCGTAGAGCGGCCCCCAGAAGTGGACCCGCAACGCCTCCTCGAAGTCCTCGATCTTCATGTGCTTCAGGGGGCCGACCTGGATCACGCCGGCGTTGTTGATCAGGATGTCGAGACGGCCGAAGCGCTCGGCCGCGGCATTGATCGCCCAGCGGACCTCGTCCTCGTTCCCCACGTCGCAGGGGAGGGCGAGCACCCGCTGGCCGCCGGCCGCCGCCAGCTCCCGGCGGGCGAGGTCGAGCTCGGCCGCGTCACGGGCGAGGATGGCCAGGCGCGCCCCCTCGGCCGCCAGCTCGCGGGCCATCAGGAGGCCTAAGCCGCGCGAGCCGCCGGTGATCACCGCCACCCGGTCCCGGAGCTGGATGGGCGGACGGCGCCGGAGCGCCCTCGCCAGTATCAGGGAGATACCGGCCAGGGCGGCTCCGGTTGCGAGGACGGCGGCGGGAGCGGCCAGCTTACGCGGGTTGCTGCTCGCCGGGGTGCTCATTCAGTGCTCCCAGCCGTTGCCCCCGTGGGCATGGAAGTGGCCGTGGTCGCCCGGCTTGAGGACGACCTTGATGCAGCTGTCCTGCTTGTCCCGGAAGGTCTGGTAGGCCCCGGGGGCGTCCTCCAGGCTGAGCCGGTGGGTGATCACCCGCGAGAGGTCGATCTCGCCTTTCTCGACCCGCTCCAGCAGAGGCTTCATGTAGCGCTGCATGTGGGTCTGGCCCATCTTGAAGGTGAGCCCCTTGTTCATGGCGGCGCCCATCGGGACCTTGTCCACGAACCCGCCGTAGACGCCGGCCAGCGACACGGTGCCCCCCTTGCGGCAGGCCAGGATGGCCTCGCGCAGCACGTGGGCGCGGTCGAAGGTCAGCTTCACGTCCTGCTTGACCTTGTCGATCTTGGCGTCGATCGTGGTGCCGTGCGCCTCCATGCCCACGGCGTCGAGGCAGGCGTCCGGCCCGAAGCCGCCGGTCATGTCGTTGAGGACGTCGAGGACGCTGTCCACTTCCTCGTAATCGATCGTCTCGGCCCGCCCCCAGGTCTGGGCCAGCAGCAGCCGCTCGGGGAAGCGGTCGATGGCGATCACCCGGCCGGCGCCCAGCATCCAGGCGCTCTGGATGGCGAACTGCCCCACCGGGCCGCACCCCCAGATGGCCACCGTGTCGCCCGGCTCGATCTGGCAGTTCTCCGCCGCCATGTAGCCGGTGGGGAAGATGTCCGAGAGGAAGAGCACCTTCTCGTCCTCCAGCCCGTCGGGCACCTTGAGGGGGCCGACATCCGCGAAGGGGACCCGCGCGTACTCGGCCTGGCCGCCCGCGTAGCCGCCCAGCATGTGGGAGTAGCCGAAGATGCCGCAGGGGCTGTGCCCCATCAGCTTCTCGGCGATCCACGAGTTGGGGTTGGTGTTGTCGCAGAGCGAGAACAGCCCCTTCTTGCAGAAGAAGCAGCTCCCGCAGGAGATGGTGAAGGGCACCACCACCCGGTCGCCGACCTTGAGGTTCTTGACCTCGCGGCCGAGCTCGACCACCTCGCCCATGAACTCGTGGCCGAGGATGTCCCCCTTCTTCATCGTCGGGATATAGCCGTCGTACAGGTGGAGGTCCGAGCCGCAGATCGCCGTCGAGGTGATCTTCACGATGGCGTCCCGGGGGTTGAGGATCTCAGGGTCGGGCACGGTCTCGACCCGCATGTCCGTCTTTCCGTTCCAGCAAACCGCTCTCATGTTGTATGTCTCCCGGCCTCTTCGAGGCGCTGTTGTCGGTTGTCAGATGGGGTTGTGCAGATGCCCGAGGAGCGACCGGTTGCCGTGCGGCTGGCCGTCGGTGGTCGCGATCTCGCCCGTCTCCATCAGCTCCCGGAAACGCTTGAGGTCCTCCGTGACCTGCTGCTGGGTGGCGCCGCCGAGGACCTTGCCGACCACCTGGCCAATCCCCTGGCTGATACTGCCGCCGATCTCCATGGAGACGCGCACGACGGTGCCGCGGCCGTTGGGGGAGTCGTCGAACCAGACCGTGCCGGCGTTGTGGACCTGGGAGCCCGGGAGCGATTGCCAGGATATGCGGCCCCCCTCCTGCTCGTCGACGATCTCGGCGTCCCATTCGGCCTTGAGGCCCAGGGCGCTCTTGCCCACCCAGTGGGAGCGGCCGTTGCCGAGGTCGGTGACCTGCTCGAGGTTCTTCATGAAGCGGGGGAGGTTCTCGAACCGGCGCCAGAAGGCGTAGAGCTCCTCGCGCGGCTTGCCGATGGTGACGGCGGTCTCGACCGGGGCGCCGGCGAGGGCGTCCGAGGCCTTCTCGGAGACCGACCGCGGCACCGGCCAGTGGCCGGTCGCGCCGCGATAGACGAGGGGGGCGCCGGCGAGCGCCACGGCGCCGAGGGTGCCCCAGGACGTCCCCCGGCGGTGGCCCTGGCGGGCGGCGAGGGCCACCAGGGCGGCGCCGCTCAGCACCATGGCGGCCTGGCCGACCCGGTACATCATGCTGGTGTCCTCGCGCTCGGCGTCGAATCCGGCGGTGGAGTGGGGTGGTAACGATCCCGTGCCCTGTTGTGATGAGCTCGAAGCGACAGCGTCTCGCACGTGGATGCCTCCTTTTTACAAGGTTTTTCCGATATTGATGCGGCCTCCCTGGGGACCTGCAGAGGTCCGGCGTTGCGCCGGGCTGAGACAGACCAGCTACCGCAAGAGGTGTGCCACGGAGGCGCTCAGTGCCGTCGCAACGCCTTGAGGTACCGCACCACGTCCCGCAGATCCTCGTCCCCGAGCTGTTCCCGCGAGAAGGACGGCATGGCGCCGATGCCATGGCGGACCTGGAATTTGATCAGGAAGCCCGGCAGCGGCTTGTTGTTGATCGCCGGCGCGATCCCCTTCTCGCCGCCCGGATGGCACTGCGAGCAGTGGCGGTCGAAGACGATCTCCCCCCGCTGCACCTCGGGGGACGCGGCCTGGAAGGGGCCGGCGACGGGCTCGCTCCGCCGCGCCGAGCAGCCGGCAATGGCGAGAGTGAGCAGGAGCGAGGACGCGAGCGCTCTTTTCATGATCTATCTCCCTCCCGCCGTACGGGTGATCTTCCAGAGCACGCCGGTCCCCGGGCGCGGCTGGGGTCCCTGCGGGCCGACCGTCATCACCCCGAAGTCGACCACATAGAGCGCCGCCCCCGTGGGATCGAACCGCGCCGCCACCGGCCTCTCCAGCCCGCCGCCGCCCACCATCGAGGCCGGCCCCTTGTGCGGCCGATTGACGGCGAAATCCTCGATGCGGCCGGTCCTCACGTCCACCCGCGCCACCTTGAAGCCCACGGGCCCCAAAGTCTTGCCCACCTTCGGGGCCATGTCGCCGAATTCCGCCACGAACGCCTCGCCCACATGGCCGAAGGCCTCGCTGCGGGAGAAGTCGAAGCCGTTCGAGGAGGAGTGAACGCCCAACAGGGCCGCCGGCTTCGGCGGTGTGCCGGGGTTTTCGGCCAGCACCAGCCCCGGATCGGGGTTGCCGTCCTGCGAGAAGCGGCCGGCCTTCAGGGGGATGCCCGCCGAATGGTCCGGCCAGCCGTACCAGCCGCCCGGCTCGACGGCCCACAGGACGTCCGGCGCGCCGAAGACCGGCCGGCTGCCGCGCTGGTCGTAGCCGTTCTCGGTGATGTAGAGCTTCCCCTCCGGCGAGAAGGCCAGGCCGTAGGGGTTGCGCAGACCCCAGGCCACCAGCTCCGGCTTGCCCCCCTCCGGCCGCACCCGCAGGATGGCGCCGGAGCAGGGGACCTGCCCGGGGATCACCTGCCCGGAGGTGGAGGCCTGGCCGAAGGGGAGGTAGGCGCCGGTGGTCGCCTTCTTCCCCGGTTGCAGAGGGTTGTCGCTGGTGAAGTTGCGGCCGGCGAGCCGGACGTCCCGGCAGGGGATGTCGTGGAAGTCGGGGTGGCGCTTGAGCCAGCCGAAGTCGGCGTTGTCCGGCCCCACCACCCCCGAGTTGGTGGCGGTCCCCTGGCCGAAGTAGATCCAGCCGTCCGGGCCCGCCGCCGGGCCGTCCGTGTGGTGGTCGCCCAGGCTCGGCAGCCCCTCGACGATCGCCGAGGTCTTGCCGTCCGGAGCCACCCGCAGGATGCGCCCGCCGTCCTTCTCGCCCCCTTCGGCGACGTAGAAGGAGCCGTCATGGAAGGC
>JAICSG010000164.1 GCA_025937035.1 Thermoanaerobaculia bacterium
GGCTCACGATCAGCGCGTACAGGACCATCAGCAGGAAATGGCTCAGCACCGGCTCACTCCTTCTTGCCGCGGACGATGTCCCAGGCGTCGAGCACCAGCAGCAGGTTCATCAGCCCCGCGGTGAGCAGGAAGGCGGTGCCGTACTCGTAGCCCGCCCCCGCGAGGTCCCCCTGGTAGTGGAGAGCGAAGCGGAGGAGGAAGTAGATAAAACCCATGCCCATCGAGGCGGCGGTCGCCAGGAGGGTGAGCGGCTGGCCCTGCACGGGCTGGTAGAGGTTGCCCTGCAGGCGGCTGCCGACGATGACCGCGACCACCACCAGCACGAAGAAGGCGATGCCCCGCAGGGGGCGCTTGAGATAGACGTGGCCCAGCCCAGGGACCAGCCAGGCCGAGAGCACCGCCACCGCCGTGACTCCCGGACTCGCCGGGGGCACGGCCGGCCGCGGCGCGGAAGGGCTGCCGGATTCGGCCAATCAATCCTCCTCTTGAGCGAAGAGCGCCCGCAGGCGCTCCCGCGACTGGCGCAGGTCCTCGGGGATCAGCCGGACCTCCGCCAGGACGGTCATGAAATTCGTGTCCCCCGCCCAGCGCGGGACCAGATGGAAATGGAAGTGCCCGGGCACTCCGGCGCCGGCGGGCGTGCCGAGGTTCATCCCGAGGTTGAACCCCTGGGGATTATAGGCCTTCGCCAGCACCCGCTGGGCCTTGAGCACCAGCGGCCAGAATTCGGCCCGGGCTTCGGATGAGCTCTCCTGGGGAGAGGACTGGTGCTCGAGCGGGGCCACCATGAGGTGGCCGTTCGAGTAGGGATGAAGATTGAGCATCACCAGATGGTGGCGGCCACAGTGGACCACCAGGCCGCCGGGATCGTCCGGACTGCGTCCGGCGTCACAGAAGAAGCAGCCGGAGCCGGCCGCCGGGCTCGCGGTGATGTAGGCGTGCCTCCAGGGAGTGAAGAGCTGTTCCATCCGGGGCGCCGTCAACACTCGTCGTTGAGCAGCTCCCGCAGCTCCTTGCCCGGCTTGAAGTAGGGGATCCGCTTGGGCGGAACCTTCACCTTGTCGCCGGTCTTCGGATTGCGGCCGGTACGGGCCCCACGATGGCGGATGCGGAAGCTGCCGAAGCCGCGCAGCTCGATCTTCTCCCCATCCTTCAACGAATGGACGATGCTGTCGAACACCGTGTTGACGATGATCTCAGCGTGCTTCTTGGTGAGCTGCGTCGTGCGGGCGACCTCTTCGACCAACTCGGCCTTGGTCATCCCGTCCTTCAAGGGCTCCGTCATCTCCCACCCCTTTTGTCGACATGGCGACGGCGGGCGCCCTGCTGGGTCCGCCCGCCGTTTCCGGGTCCCACGACCTTACTCCACGTCTCCCTCGGACGACTCCTTGGCGGCATCGCGCTTCTTGCCGCGGCTCTCTTCCTCACCACCCCCGGCCTCCTGGTCGCGCGCCTGGAGCTCGGCGATCTCCTCCTCGGAGGGCTGCTCCACACCCCGCATCGAGAGGCCGACCTTCTTCTCCTCCTCCTCGACGCGCAGGATGCGCGTGCGGACCCAGTCACCGACCTTGTAGTAGTCCTCCAGCTTGGCGCCGGCGGGGACCTCGATCTCGCTGACGTGGGCGAGACCCTCGAGGCCGTTGTAGATGTCGATGAACAGGCCGAAATCGGTCACGTTGACGACCTTGCCCTCGAGCACGTCGCCCGGCTTGTGGCTGTGGGCGAACTCCTCCCACTCGTTGGGCATGAACTCCTTGATCGACAGCGAGACGCGCTGGTTCTCCACATCGATGTTGGTGATGCGGGCCTTGACCGTGTCCCCCTTCTTGAGGACCTCGCTGGGGTGCTTGACCCGCTTGGTCCAGCTCATGTCGGAGACGTGGATCAGGCCGTCGATGCCTTCGGTGATCTCGACGAAGGCACCGAACTCGGTGAGGTTGCGCACCTTGCCCTCGATCACGCTCCCCTCGGGGTGGGTGTCCTCCAGCTCCTCCCAGGGGTTGCGCTCGGTCTGGCGCAGCGACAGGCTGATCCGCCGCTGGTCCATGTCGAGCTCGGAGACGATCGCCTCGACCTCGTCGCCCACCTCCAGGATCTTGGCGGGATTGACGACCTTCTTGGTCCACGACATCTCGCTGACGTGGATCAGGCCCTCGACCCCCTCCTCGATCTCGACGAAGGCGCCGTAGTCGACGATGGAGACCACGCGGCCGTGGACCCGCGAGCCGATCGGGTACTTCTTGTCGACCAGCGTCCAGGGATCGTCGCTGCGCTGCTTGTAGCCGAGCGAGACGCGCTCGGTCTCGGGGTCGAACTTGAGGACGACCACCTCGACCTCGTCGCCCACCGTGAAGTGCTCGGAGGGGTGGTTGACCCGGCCCCACGAGATGTCGGTGATGTGGAGCAGGCCGTCGATGCCGCCGAGGTCGATGAACACCCCGTAGTCGGTGATGTTCTTGACCACGCCGCGCAGCCGCGCGCCCTCCTCCAGCCGCTTGAGGGTCTCGGCCTTCTTCTTGACCAGCTCGGTCTCCAGGACGGCCTTGCGCGAGAGGACGATGTTGTTGCGCCGGCGGTCGAGGCTGATGACCTTGAACTCCAGCTCCTGGCCGCGCAGCGACTCCAGATTCTTCACCGGCTTGATGTCCACGAGGGACCCGGGAAGGAAGGCGCGCAGGCCGACGTCCACCGTCAGGCCGCCCTTGATGCGGTCGGTGATCCGGCCCTTGATGATCCGGCCCTCCTTGTAGGCCCGCTCCACCTCGGTCCAGCGCCGCATGCGCAGCGCCTTCGAGTAGGACAGGAGCACGTGGCCCTCGAGGTCCTCGGTCTTCTCCAGCAGGACGTCCACATCCTCACCGACGGCGACGGACAGATCGCCTCCCCGGTCGGTGAACTCCTCGATGGGGATCAAGCCTTCCGACTTGTACCCCACGTCGACGATCACCGCGTTGGACGTGACGCCAATGATGCGTCCCGTCACGATCTCACCCTCGGTGAGATTCCGCATGCTCTCGTCGTACAGCTCGAGGAGCTTGCGGTATTCCTCCGCGTCCCGCTCCTCATCGGACTCCATCGCGAGCAGCGACTGGTCCTCGAGTTTTTGACTAGCCGGCATAAAAAAACGTACCTCCTGGGTTTGGATTCAGGCTCCCGGAGCCTGTTTCCCCACGGACGTGGGGTTGTCGAGCTCTACTTAAGTCTTTGAGAACTCGGGCCTTCGAGTATAGGTGAGGGGGAGGGGGCTGTCAATGAGAGCTCCAGCGCCCCCCGGATCTCGGTCCGGACGGCCTCGTCCCCTTCCACGGCGAGCGCCGCCTCCAGGGCCCCGCGGGCCTCCTCCCCGCCGATCCGCCCCAGGGCCCAGGCCGCGTGGCCTCGCACCAGGGGCTCCCCATGTCTCAGGGCTTCCGCCAGAGGAACAACAAACCGGCGCTCCCGGCGATTCCCCATCGCCATGGCGGCGTTCCGCTGGAGCCCCTCCAGCTTGGCCCGCTTCATCGGGCTCCCCCGGAAGCGCTCGACGTACTCCTCGCGCGGGAGGCGCAGCAGCCCGGCCAGGGTCAGCTCGCCCCTCTCGGGCGGCAGCTCCATCTCCGGATGCGCCGCCCCGGCCGGCTCCCGGTTCCACGGACAGACCTCCTGGCAGACGTCGCAGCCGAACACCCACCCGCCGACCATCCTCCGGGCCTCCTCCGGGAGCGGCCCCCGGTGCTCGATCGTCCAGTAGGAGATGCACCGGTTGCTGTCCAGCCGGTAGGGCTCAGGGAACGCCCCGGTCGGACAGGCCGCCAGGCAGAGCGTACAGCTCCCGCAGAGATCCTCGACCGGCTGGGCCGGACCCGGATCGAGATCGAGGCTCAGGAACAGCTCGCCGAGGAGGAACCAGGAGCCCCCCTCCGGGTGGAGCAGCATGGTGTTCTTCCCCACCGCCCCCATCCCCGCCCGCGCCGCCAGCTCCCGCTCCAGCACCGGCCCGGTGTCCACGTACCGCCGGGTCTCACACCCTGGAAACGCCGCCCGGACCCGCTCCTCCAGGCTCCTGAGCCGCGCGCCCATGACGTCGTGATAGTCCTTCCCCCGGGCATACCGGGCCACCCGCCGCCAGAGGTCCCCCGAGGGCTCCGGCCGCCGCTCGCCATCCTCTCCATGAAGGGGGTGGTATTGCAGGGCCACACAGAGCACGCTCCGGGCTCCCGGAAAGACCTGCGACGGATCGACCCGCGCCTCCATCCGGCGCCCCAGATACTCCATCCCCGCCTGATCACCCCGCTCCAGCCACCGCACCAGGGCCTCCCCGTGCTCCAGAGGGGCGAGGCGGGCGACTCCGGCGCGGTCGAAGCCGGCTTCCAGGGCCCAGGATCGGAGGAGATCGGCGGCGTTTTCCACAAGGAGAGGCTAGAACATTGTTCGGCCGCCTCAAACCTTGTTTTTTGGCTTCAAACAATGTTCGGGACGAAAAAACAATGTTCGGGAGCTTCTTTCATTGTCTGAGACCGGAAAACAATGTTTGGCCGCTTCCAACATTGCTTTACGGCTTCCAACAATGTTTCAGGGGATTTCAGGCACAATGAGCACCCTATGGAGGATCTGACGCCCCTCGACTGGAAGGAGATCGACGTCCGGCTCGGAGAGGTCGAGCCGGAGATCGCCCGCGAGGTGCTGCTCGACCTGCTCACGGACGACATCTCGCCGGTCATCGCCCTCTCCCGCCTCCTCCTCGCCCTGGGCGGCGCCGAGGAGACCGACGAGCTCCTGGCCGCCGTGGCCCGGCGCTGGGGGCGGCCTCTCGACCCCCGGCTGCGGGAGATGGCGGTCCTCCTCCACGACCACCGGGAGGGGTGCGAGCGGGTGGCGGACATGCTGCGCGAGCACCCCGACCCGATGCGGATGTCCGGCCCTCCCGAGGAGATCGTCGCCACCTTCCGCCGCTTCTTCGACCGCTCGGTCACCCGCAACGAGGAGGCGAGCGTGGCCGCCTACTCGCTCGGCGATCCTGAAATTTTATCTCAGGTGACCCGAGAGGTCGTCGCCCAGCTCGAAGGTTGGGGGCTCCTCGGCCCCGAGCGCTCGACCCTGGAGATCGGCTGCGGCATCGGACGCATGCAGGCGGCGCTCTCCCCCCTGGTCGGCGAGGCGCACGGGATCGACATCTCGCCGAAGATGGTCGAGACCGCCCGCCGGCGCTGCGCGGGGCTCCCGAACGTCTTCTTCTCGGTCAGCTCCGGCCGCGACCTCGCCGACTTCCCGGCCGAGCGCTTCGACCTCGTCTACGCAGTCGACTCCTTCCCCTACGTCCACCAGGCCGGTCCGGAGGTGGTCGAGACCCACTTCCACGAGGCCGCCCGGGTCCTCAAGCCCGGAGGGGAGTTCGTGATCCTCCACTTCTCCTACCGCGACAGCACCCAGGAGGACCGCGCCGAGGTCCGCAAGCTCAGCCACGCCGCCGGCTTCACCCTGGTGATGAACGGCGCCCAGCCGTTCAAGCTTTGGGATGGTGTGGCGTTCCGGATGCGGAAGGCAGGTTGAGATAGACTCCCCTCCGCGCCCGCGTTCCCACGCGGAGCGACTTTTCACTTCAGGAGGAGAATCCGGAATGTCCGATTGGATCGAAGAGGGCGAGACCGCCCCGGATTTCACCCTGCCGGCCGACGACGGCAGGCAGGTCAAGCTGTCCGATCTCCGCGGCAAGCCCGTGGTGCTCTACTTTTATCCGAAGGACGACACGCCCGGCTGCACCAAGGAGGCGTGCGCCTTCCGCGATCGCACCCAGGATCTCAAGGCCAAGGGAGCCGTGGTTCTCGGGGTCTCCCCGGACGACGTGGCCAGCCACGGCCAGTTCCGCGACAAATACAGCCTCAACTTCCCCCTCCTCGCCGACGCCGATCACAAGGTGGCCGAGCGCTACGGCGCCTGGCGGGAGAAGAACATGTACGGCAAGGTCTCGATGGGCATCCAGCGCTCCACCTTCCTGATCGACGGCGGCGGCAAGGTCCGCAAGGTCTGGAAGAAGGTCAACGTGGACGGCCACGACGAGGCGGTGCTCCAGGCGCTGGGAGCGCTGTAGCGCCGGTCCCGCCCGGGCATCCAGGTCCGGGCGGACCCTTCTCCCCCACCCCGCCATCGGGTAAGATACGCGCCTCTTAGACCGGACCCCTCTCCAGGGTTCCTCCCCGACAGAAAGGGATTGATTGTGATGGATTTCTTCCAGCAGATGGTGGAGATGGGTCACGAGCGGGTGCTCTTCTGCTCCAATCCGGACGTCGGCCTCCAGGCGATCATCGCGGTCCACTCGACCGTGCTCGGCCCCGGGCTCGGCGGCTGCCGGATGTGGCCTTACGCCAGCACCGAGGAGGCGATGCTCGACGTCCTCCGCCTCTCCAAGGGCATGACCTATAAGGCGGCGGCGGCCGGCCTCAACCTGGGCGGCGGCAAGGCGGTGATCATCGGCGATTCCAAGAAAGACAAGACCGAGGAGCTGTTCCGGGCCTTCGGCCGCTACGTCGAGTCGCTCAACGGCCTCTACATCACCGCCGAGGACGTCGGCACCGGCACGGAGGACATGGAGGTCGTCCACCATGAGACCCGCTGGGTGACCGGCCTGCCGCCCGAATCGGGGGGAGGCGGCGACCCCTCGCCGGTGACCGCCTTCGGCACCCTTCAGGGGATCAAGGCCGCCGTCCAACACCTGGGCGACGACTCGCTGAAAGGCCGCTCGGTGGCCGTCCAGGGGCTCGGCAGCGTCGGCTACAACCTGGCGCGGTTCCTGCGCGACGAGGGGGCCAAGGTCTTCGCCACCGACATCGATCCCGAGAAGACGGCCCGGGCCCGCGAGGAGCTCGGCGCCGAGATCGTCCCGCTGAACGAGATCCTGGAGGTCGAGTGCGACGTGGTGGCCCCCTGCGCCCTCGGGGCCATCATCAACGACGAGTCGGTCCCCAGGCTGCGCTGCCGCATCGTGGCGGGAGCCGCCAACAACCAGCTCAAGGAGGACCGCCACGGCCAGGAGCTCCACGACCGGGGGATCCTCTACGCCCCGGACTACGTGATCAACGCCGGCGGCCTGATCAACGTCTACAACGAGCTGGTGGGCTACAACCGCGAGGTGTCCATGCGGATGGCCCGCGGCATCTTCGCCAACATGGCGCGCCTGTTCGAGATCGCCCGCGCGCAGTCGATCCCCACCTACCTCGCCGCCGACCGGCTGGCCGAGGAGCGTATCGCGCGGGTGAAGGGGCTCGGCGGGCAGCATTGGGTGCGGACGGTCCGGAAGCGCGCGGTGGATCTGTAAACCTCGCTTTCCCCTGGGAGGTTTCCCATGAGCTCTCGACCTCTCCTCCTCGCCCTGGCTCTCTCCCTGGGAGCGCTCCCGGCCGCCGCCGCTCCCCCGATCTGCGACGGCTCGACCGCCCTCACGCTGATCGGCATGGACACCGCGTCCGGCCGCACCCTCTTCTCCGTGCCGCCGATCGCCGACGGCCAGTCGAGCTGGATCGTGGAGCTCGAAGGCGACGGCCGGGAGGCCCGCGCCTGGCCGGACAATCCCAAGGGGCGCTACGGCGGCTCGGTGGGGCCGGGGCCGGTGATCGCGGTCGTCCCCTGCGGCCCCGCCTGCATCCAGCCGGTGCGGTGGAACGAGGGCGCCTGGGAGCCGCTGGGCGATTCCCTCTCGGCGCCCACCGCCGCGACCGCCAACCCCACCTACGACCAGACCGGGGCCCCCTGGTTCCTCCTCCACGGGGTGAGCGGCACGGCCGGCCAGGAGCAGGCCTGGGCCTTCCGCTACGAGGGGAAGGACTGGCGGAACC
>JAICSG010001128.1 GCA_025937035.1 Thermoanaerobaculia bacterium
CTCGATTCGGGCGGCACCTGCCTGCCCGTGGGGAGAAATGGCTGTTGCCTCCTGGAGCCATCCCGCCTCGCTCCGGCCGGATATGATCCGGCCGGAGACGGTGACATGGCACAACGCGTCTATCTCATCCCGGTCGATCCCAGGATCGTCGAGCTCCTGACCTCCGCCATCCTCGAAGACCCCGGGGCCGCCCTGGCCGAGCTGCGGGCCGGCTCCCGGGCCCACGTGGCCACGGCGAGCGCGAGCAAGCGGGCCGTGGCGCGCCTCGACGAGGAGCGCTTCAAGGCGAGCGGACGCGCGGACGACTACGCCCGCTACTCGGCCCTCCGCCCCTACTGCGTCACCGAGACCTCGGCCGCGGCGGCGGTGGACGCCGTCGACGCCCTGCTCGGCGCCGGGGACGAGGTGAAGCGCCAGACCCTCTTCGAGGACCAGCTCCGCCGTCTCGACCCCTCGCTCTTCGCCACCAGCGCCGGGGTGGCCCGCTACGTCGACGACACGGCGGAGCAGTGGGCCTCCCTGAAGGCCGACGCCGGCTCCCTGCGCCGCATGCGCGAGGCCGCTCTGGCCGGGCGGCGCTACGAGCATCGGGTCCAGAGACAGGAAGCCCTGGAGGAGGACGATCTGGTGATGGTCACGGAAGAGACCGAGGCCATGACCTTCGAGGGGGCGGCCCTGGCCGAGATCTACGGCCAGCTCCTCGGCGCGACCCTCGGGCGGCTCCTGGGCCTCTCGCTCCCCTCCTGGTGGATGGGCCGCGATTTCTGGCTGGGCCTGCTCCTCGCGGCGGAGATGTCGCCGTTCCAGTTGCTCCCGCTCTCGGGGGCCCGCCGGCTCCGCAAGCAGCTCCTCCGGCTGGCCCAATCGCCCGCGGACCTCTTCCCCTCCGTCGCCGTGGAGGGGTTCGGGGCGGGGTTCCCCCTGCTCTGCGAGGCCTATGGCACGGGCCTCTACCTCCCCCCGGCCGCCGTCCGCGAGCTCCTCCCGCGTTTCGAAGGATCGCGCAAGGCATTCGTCTCCCTGGGAGTCAAGGCCACCGGCTACGATCGCGGGGTGGTAGAGCAGATCGCCGGGATCGTCCACGAGGCCTTCCTCTGGGCCTCCCGGCACGGTTTCGGGCTGCTGGAGGGAGATGAGCTGGTGGGGGCGTACGGTTACCGGTAGAGGTAATATCACGGCATGAGCATCCGCGTCGTCCGTCTCGGCACCCCACGCGTCAAGGACGAGGGCCTCCGGCTCGGCACCGTCCGCCGTCCGCCGCGAGGCGTGAAGAAGGAAGATTACGCCCGGCTGAATTACTACGACGTCTGGGTCCCCGACCTCGCTCCGAGCCAGGAGCTGGTGAGCTGGCTGCTGTCGGAGCCCATCACCGACCCGCGCTGGAACAAGTTCGTCCGCGGCTACCGCGCCGAGATGAAGGATCACAAGAGCGACCGTCTCCTCGCCCTCCTCGCCGCTCTCTCCCGCCAGACCGATTTCTCGGTGGGGTGCTACTGCGAGAACGAGGAGCGGTGCCACCGCTCGGTGCTGCGGGAGCTGCTCCGGGAGCATGGGGCGGAGATGGCGGAGCCATCCACCCGTCCCTGAGGATCTTTCGGCGGCTTACCAGAGCCAACCTCGGGCTCTGGTGATCCGCCGGCAGGTTCCTGGGAACCTGTCTCAGGCTCCGGTAATCCACCGGCAGGCTCTGAGGAGCCTGCCTCGGGCTCTGGTGATCCGCCGGCAGGATCGGAGGAGCCAACCTCGGGCTCAGGTCATCCGCCGGCAGGCTCTGAGGAGCCCGCCTCGGGGGCACGAAG
>JAICSG010001033.1 GCA_025937035.1 Thermoanaerobaculia bacterium
CAGAGCACGCCCGCCACCCCCAGCATGCCGTAGCTGGTGACCTTGATCTCCAGGATGAAGAAGACCACCGCGAGCAGGATCAGGGCGAGGCCCGCGTAATTGACCGGCAGCACGGAGAGCCCGTAGAAGGAGAGGATCAGGCAGATCGCCCCCACCACTCCGGGGAGCACGGCGCCGGGGTGCATCAGCTCGAAGAACAGCCCGAGCCAGCCGATGCCGAGCAGCAGATAGGTGATGTTGGGATCGGCGAGCACGCCCAGGAAGGCCCGCAGGGGGGAGAGCTCGAAGGTCCGCACCGGAGCGTTGGCCGTGTGCAGGGTCACCTGGACGGCCCCGCGATGGACCACCCGGCCGTCGAGGGCGCGGACCAGGGCGGGGACGTCCGGCGCGATGAGGTCGATCAGCTTGCTCTGGAGCGCCTCGTCGGCGGTGAAGGAGCGGCTCTTGAGCACGGCCTCCTGGGCGAGCTCGGCATTGCGGCCGTTGCGCGCGGCGAGCGAGCGGATGTTGGCCGCCGAGTCCTCTTCCACCTTCTTGGCCATCGTCCCCTGGATGTCCCCGCCCTCGCCGTCGACCGGATGGGCGGCTCCCGCGTTGGTGCCGGGGGCCATGGCGGCGACGTCGGCGGACATCAAAATGAAGAATCCGGCCGAGCCGGCCCGGGCGCCGCTGGGGGCCACGTAGACCACCACCGGCGTGCGGGCTCCCAGGATGGCGGTGGTGATGTCGCGGGTGGAGGAGAGCAGGCCGCCCGGCGTGTCGAGCTCGATGATCAAAGCCGCCGCGCTCTGCCGGTCCGCCTCCTGAATGGCGTCCTCGATCAGCTCCGCCGAGACCGGATGGATCGCCGACTTGACCTTCACCAGCCACACCTCGCCGGATTTCGGGGCGGAGGAGGCCAGGGGGGCCACCAGGCCGATCAAGGCGAGGGCGAGGAGGGCAAGGACCAGTGGGCGGGGTGGAGCTGGGGAGCGGCGCATGGCTTTTCAGGGTTGAGTATATCAGGGGGGAGATTGAGGGCGGCCGGTCCGCCCGGCGATGAATCGCCGGGCTACGAATCGAACGAAAAGCCGGCTGAAGCCGGCTCGAATTCGAAGGGTTGAATTTGGAGCCGCCTTCAGGCGGCTTTTCGGTTCTCACGTAGCCCGGGGATTGATCCCCGGGCGGGGCTATCTCGGCACCTCTCCCAGAATCTCCCCCTCCTCCCCCAGCGCCGGATAACCCACCCCCCGTTTCCGGCATTGGGCGGCGATCTCCGGCCAGGTCCATTCGAAGAGGGTGCGCGCGTAGGTCTCCGGATCGAGCCGGGGGGCGTCGTAGAGGCCGGCGGCGCGGCGCTGGCGCTGGGCCTCGAAGAGGAGGAGGGCGGCGGCCACGGAGACGTTGAGGGAGGTGCCCATGCCTTCCATGGGGATCTGGACCACGCCGTCGGCGGCGGCCAGGGCCTCCGGGGTCACGCCGTTGTCCTCGTTGCCGAGGAGGAGGCAGGTGGGGTGGGTGTAGTCCACCTCGCGGAAGGGGACGGCGTCGGGGGTGGGATGGGCGGCGAGGACGCGCAGCCCCTGGCCCTTGAGGACGTCCAGGGCGGCGGCGAGCGTCCGGTGCTTGTGGACGGGGAGCCACTTGCGGTTGCCCCCGGAGGCCGGACGGGAGATCTTGAGCCGGCCGCCGGGCCAGACGGCGTGCGCCGCGAAGACCCCCACGGCGTCGCAGCTCCGCAGGATGGCGGCGAGGTTGCGCGGCACCTGGACGTCCTCCAGCAGGACGGTGAGGTCCGGCTGGCGGCGGTCGAGGACGGCGCGGAGGCGGTGGTAGCGCTTGGGCGTGCTCATTGCAGCGAAATTTTCCTGGAAGAGCCGTTGGCGCGATACGATACCCCGGGGCGCCTCCCAGGCGCGCCGAAACCCCGATCGCGAATTCAAACGGAGGGAAATCACCTCTATGGCCATCATGGAACGCACGAGCAGCGGCATCGACAAGATCGTCGAGATCCTCGGCAAGGACGCCGACAACC
>JAICSG010001096.1 GCA_025937035.1 Thermoanaerobaculia bacterium
GAATGTCCCCCAGGACCGGCGTGACGTTGTGCGAGACGCCGGTCAGCACCACGCCGTCCACGTCGCCGTAGGTGCCCGCCTCCTGCATCGAGATCACCGAGCCGAGCGAATGGCCCACGAGCGCCACCCGGTCGGCGCGGACGCGGCCGAAGGAGGGAGCCACCAGATCCCCGCCGCGCAGGATCTGCACGATCTGATGGACCACATAGGCGTTGGACTCGATGGTGACCGCGTCCGCCGGTGGATGGTCACTCTGGCCGATGCCGATGCGGTCGAGGCTCAGCACCGCGTAGCCCGCCTCCGTGGCCCGGAGGGCGTAGGAATAGGTCTCCGGCTGGAAGGGGAAATTCCAGTAGAGATGGCTGTAGGTGGCGCCGTGGAGCGCGATCTGGATCGTCTTGTGGTGGATGCTGCCCTGGGAGCAGAGCTCGCCGACCACCGTGTAGGCGGTGGCGTCGGCCGGCGAAAGGCTCACGGTGAACGTCACCTCCTGGCATCGCAGCCCGCCCGTCTCCGCCTGGGCGGACGGCAGGGCCAGAGCGGCGAGGATCGCGCCGAAGACGGCAATCCGAAAAATCGAACGGAGTCTCATGGTTTCCTCCTTCCAGCGGAGCCGGAATCCTGGGTGAGTGGAAACTGACCGGACGATCAGTTTGAGGATATAACGAATCGCCGTTGCCGATCCCCTCATGGTTTCCCTCCGCCTGGGAGAGGGCGGCCTTTCGGGATAGACTCCGCTCGCCCGCTCGGAGCCGGGCGGCCCGTCTTCAGGAGGATTTTCATGGCCCACGTCGGAGTCGTCTTCGGAGGCAGGAGCGTCGAGCATCAGGTGTCGATCCGCTCGGCGCGCACGGTGACCCAGGGGCTGCGGGAGGCCGGACACTCGGTCACCCCCCTCGGCATCGCCTCGGACGGCTGCTGGATCGACGCCGAGGCCTCCGCGGCGGTGGTCGACGGCGCGGCCAAGGAGATCCCGCCGCTGGATCTGCCGATCGCCCCCACCCTCCGCCATCTGCTGGCGTCGGGGGTCGAGGTGGTCTTCCCGATCCTCCACGGCACCTGGGGGGAGGACGGCACCTTCCAGGGGCTCTGCGAGATGCTCGACCTCGCGTATGTGGGGTGCGGCGTCACGGCCAGCGCCATCGCCATGGACAAGGTGCTCGCCAAGCGCCAGCTCGCCGCGGCCGGCGTGCCGGTGGTGGGCTTCGAGGCCGTGTCGCGCCGGGACTTCGAGGCGGATCCGGCGGCCTTCCTGGGCCGCTGCGAGCGGCTGTCCCCGCCGCTGTTCGTGAAGCCGAGCGTGGGCGGATCGAGCGTCGGGGTGCGGAAGGTCTCCGATCTCGCGGAGCTGGAGGAGGCGGTCCGTTTCGCCCTGCGCTTCGACGAGGTGGTGCTGGTGGAGCGGGGGGTGAAGGGGCGGGAGCTGGAGTGCGCCGTGCTCGGCTACCGCGACGTCCAGGCCTCGGTGGTGGGGGAGATCGTCCCCGGCAACGAGTTCTACGACTACGCGGACAAGTACCTCCAGGACACGGCCGGCCTGATCGCCCCGGCCGAGCTCCCTCCGGCGGTCTCGGACCGGTTGCGGAGCATCGCCGTCCAGGCCTTCACCGCCCTCGGCGGCGCCGGCCTCGCCCGGGTCGATTTTCTGCTGGAAGGCGAAGACGGCCTGTTCGTCAACGAGCTCAACACCCTCCCCGGCTTCACCAGCATCTCGATGTACCCCCACCTCTGGAAGCTCACCGGCCTGCCGCTCCCCCGGCTGGTGGACCGCCTGGTCCAGATCGCCCTCGAACGCCACGCCGAGCGCCGGCGGCTGGACGAGGGGATCAAGGACTTCCTGGCGACGCTGGTCTAGGAGCC
>JAICSG010000730.1 GCA_025937035.1 Thermoanaerobaculia bacterium
CGCCAGCTCCTGGCCGGCGGCGACGCCCTCTCCCCCGCGCACGCGCGCCGGGCCCTGGCCGAGCTCCCCGGCTGTGCCCTGATCAACGGCTACGGCCCCACCGAGAACACCGTCTTCACCACCACCCACAGGATGACCGCCGCCGATCTCGCGGACGGCCGCCTGGCCGCCACCGTGCCGATCGGCCGGCCGCTGCCGGCGACCACCGTCCACGTGCTCGACTCAAGCCTGCGGCCCGTGCCGGCGGGGGTCTGGGGGGAGCTCTGCACCGGCGGTGACGGGGTGGCCCGCGGCTATCTCGGCCGGCCCGATCTGACCGCCGAGCGCTTCGTGCCCGATCCGTGGGGGGATGGGAGCCGTCTCTACCGCACCGGCGATGTCGTCCGCCGGCGGCCCGACGGGGTGATCGAGTTCCTGGGCCGGCGCGACGGCCAGGTGAAGATCCGCGGCATCCGCATCGAGCTGGGGGAGATCGAGGCGGCGCTCGCCCGCCACCCCGCCGTGCGCGCGTCCGTGGTGGTTCCCTGGGAGGCCGCCGGTGACCGCCGTCTGGCCGCCTATGTGGCGGGGGATGCCACGGAGGGGGAGCTGCGGCGCCACTTGGCGGCCCTGCTCCCCGAGGCCATGATCCCGGCCGCCTTCGTGATCCTGGACCGTCTTCCCCTCACCGTCACCGGCAAGGTGGACCGCCGGGCCCTCCCCTCGCCCGATCCCGCCGCCGGCCGGACGAAGGAATACCAGCCCCCGTCGAATCCTGTTGAAGAGAGTCTGGCGGCGGCGTGCGCCGAGCTGCTGGGCCGCGAGCGGGTGGGGGTGCGCGACAACTTCTTCGATCTGGGCGGGCACTCGCTGCTCGCCACCCGCCTGGTGACCCGCCTGCGGGACCGGCACGGCATCGACGTCTCGCTGCAGACGGTGTTCGACGCCGCCGACCTGCGCGACCTGGCGGACCGCATCATCGGGCAGGCCCTGGAGGAGGAGGCGGGCGACCTCTCGGAAGAGGAGCTCCAGGCCCTGCTCGCCGGCGAGCCGCCCGCCTCCGACGGAGCTGTATGAGCCTCACCGACCGGATCTCCGCCCTCACCCCCGAGCAACGCGTCCTCTTCGAGAAGCTGCGGGAGAAGCAGCGCAAGGCGGCGGCCGTCCTCAAGCCCCCGCCCATTCCCCGCGTCACCGGCCCCACCGCCGAGGGGGACTGGCCGCTGTCGCTCGACCAGGAGCGCTACTGGTTCATGGAGCAGCTCTTCCCGGGCGGAGCGGGGCTCAACATCACCGCCGCCACCCGCATGCGCGGGCCGCTCTCGCCGGAGATCCTCTCCGCGGCCCTCTCCGAGATCGCGCGGCGGCACGCCGCCTGGCGCACCGTCTTCCCGTCGGTCGACGGCCGGCCCGTGCAGCGGGTCCTCCCCCCCGGCCCCCAGCATCTCCAGATCGCCGATCTCAGCGGCCTGCCGGCGGCGCGGCGCGAGCCGGAGGCCTTCCGGCTGGTGGAGGAGGAGACGGCGGCCCCCTGCGATCTCGCCCGCGGGCCGCTGGTGCGCGCGGTCCTGGTGCGGCTGGGCGGCGAGGACCACGTCTGCCTGCTCACCATCCACCACCTGGTGACCGACTTCATCTCCTCCCACATCGCCTGGACGGAGCTGGCGGCGCTCTACAGCGCCTTCGCCGCGGGCGGACGGCCCGCGCTCCCCGAGCCGCCGGTGCACTACCCCGACTTCGCCGTCTGGCAGCGCCAGTGGCTCCAGGGGGAGGTCCTGGAGGAGCTGGCCTCCTGGTGGCGCGGCCAGCTCGCCGGCTACCCCACGGTGCTCGACCTGCCCACCGACCGCCCCCGTCCGGCGGCGGCCCGCCTGCGCGGCGGCCGGGTGGAGATCACCGTCGAAGGGGAGCTGGCGGACGGCCTGCGGGGGCTGGCCCGCCAGGAGGGGGCCACCCTGTTCATGCTGGTGCTGGCGCTGACCGCCGCCGGCCTCTGCCGCGACTCCGGCCAGGAGCGGCTGATCCTGGGCGCCAACAACGCCAACCGCAACCGGCCGGAGATCGAGACCGTCCTCGGCTGCTTCCTCACCCAGGTGCCGTTCCCCCTCGACCTCGCCGGCGATCCGCCGTTCCGCGAGCTGCTGGCGCGGGTCCGCGGCGCGGCCCTCGGCTCCTACGCCCACCAGGATCTGCCGTTCGGCCAGCTCGTCCAGGCCCTCCAACTGGAGCGCGATCCCGGCCGGCAGCCGCTAGTCCAGGCCCTGGTGCAGGTGCTCGACGCCCAGTTCTCCCAGGCGTCGCTGGCCGGCGCCACCTCCGAGCTGGTGGACGCCTGGGACGGCCGGGCCCGCTACGACCTGATGCTGACGCTGTTCGACCACGCCAGCCATCTGCAGGGTGGGCTCGAATACGACGCCGACCTGTTCGATCCCGCCACCACGATCCGCCGCGTCGAGCGCCTCCTGCTCCAGGCCGCGGTGGTGGTGGCCGATCCGGACCTCCCCCTCTCGGCCCTGCCGGTGCTCGGCCTTGCTGAGCGCCACCAGGCGTTGGCCGAATGGAACGACACCGCCCGGCCTCCGTTGAGCTGGACGGCGCCGGAGCACTTCGCGGCCCAGGCGGCGCGGACGCCCGAGGCGCCCGCCGTCACCGCCGCCGGCGAGACCCTCTCCTACGGGGAGCTCGACCGCCGCTCGGCCGCCCTGGCGCGCCACCTGCGCGCCCTGGGGGTGGGCCGCGAGTCGCGGGTGGCGCTGCTGCTTGGCCGCACGGCCGACGTCCCCGTCGCCATCCTCGGGGTCTGGCGGGCGGGTGCCGCCTACGTGCCGCTCGACCTCGACGCCCCCGCCGAGCGCCTGGCGGGGCTGCTGGACGACGCCGCCCCGGCGGTGGTGATCCATCGCGGCCCTCTGCCAACATCGCTGCCAACGCCGCCGCCGGAGGGGACGGTCTCTCTGGACCTCGGCCAGATGCCGGACGCTCCTGGAGACGGGGCGCTGCCGGAGGTGGGCCCCGGGGATCTCGCCTATCTCATCTACA
>JAICSG010000586.1 GCA_025937035.1 Thermoanaerobaculia bacterium
AAGCCCTCGGCGAGCATCAATTTCATCACCGCCCACGACGGCTTCACCCTGCGCGACCTCGTCTCCTACAACGAGAAGCACAACGAAGCGAATGGCGAGGCGAGCCGCGACGGCGAGAGCCACAACCGCTCCTGGGACTGTGGCGCCGAGGGGCCCACGGACGACCCGCAAGTGAACGCCCTGCGCGCCCGCCAGCAGCGGAACTTCCTGGCGACGCTCTTCCTATCCCAGGGGATCCCCATGCTCCTGGGCGGCGACGAGATGGGACGCACGCAGGGGGGGAACAACAACGCCTACTGCCAGGACAACGAGATCTCCTGGCTCGACTGGGAGACCGTGGACGAGGGGCTGCTGCGATTCACCGCCCGGCTGATCGCCTTCCGGCGGGAGCACCCCGTCTTCCGCCGCCGCCGCTGGTTCCTGGGCACCCGCATCCGGGGGGAAGGGGTGCGCGACATCGGCTGGTTCCGGCCGGACGGCGAGCTGATGAGCGACGAGGACTGGAGCCACGGCTTCGCCAAGTCCCTGGGGGTGTTCCTCAACGGCGACGCCATCCCGAGCCTCGACCCGCGGGGCGGGCGGGTGACCGACGACAGCTTCCACCTCCTCTTCAACGCCCACCACGAGCCGCTCCCCTTCCGTCTGCCCAACCGGCCGGAATGGGGGGAGCGATGGGAAAAAGTGCTCGACACCAGCGATCGGGTCCCTCAGGAGGACGGGGAGATTTACGGGGCTGGGAGTGAGGTGCCGGTGGCGGCGCGGGGGGTGGTGGTGCTGATGCGGGTCTGAGGGTGGGGCCGGAAGAGGACGGCCCTGTCACTCTTTGCCGTCGGAATCGATCCGCTCGAGCTCGCGGAGGACCTCGTCGGTGCCGATGAGCTCCGCGAACCGGCAGAGGAGAACGGCGAAGCTCTCCGAATACCCCTCCGCCTCCGCCGCGTCCTGGATGGAGCGCCGCTCCTCGGGGGTCAGGCGGACCGCTCCCGTGGAAGAAGAAGAATCGCCGGCGGGGGGTCGGTTGCTAAAAACCACGTCACGGGCAATCATCACATAAATTGGTGTAAGCAACGTATGTGCCCGTGACAATACGAGGGGTCAGGGGCCCTTTCCGCCTGGAATTTCAACCCCAGGCGGACTTTCCATAGACGAAAACGCCTCACGCTTCGTAAAAACCTCCATAACGCCCTTGGGGCATCCTGGAGGAGACACGCCATGAGACTACCCAAGACCCTCATCCCGGCCGCCATCCTGCTCACCCTGGCCGTTCCCGCCGTCCACGCCCAGAAGAGCGCCAAGAAGAAGCCGGCCGGCTCGCAGACCCAGAAGCCCCAGGCGGCCCAGCAGGCCCAGCAGGCTCCAGTCCGGCAGGCCACCGCGGCCGACACCTTCGCCGCCATGGATACGGATCACGACGGCAAGATCACCCGCGCCGAGTGGAAGGGCAACGCCATCGGCTTCGCAATGCTGGACCGCAACGGCGACGGCATCCTCTCCGCCGACGAGCTCAAGCCCGCCAACCACCCCACGGCGCAGGATTCCTCCGCCGACAGCTTCGCCAAGCTCGACCGCAACCACGACGATCGCCTCACCCGCGCCGAGTGGCAGGGGGACGCCAAGGAGTTCGACCTCCGCGACCGCAACCACGACGGCGTCGTGAGCAAGGACGAGTACCTCCAGCCGCGGCAGCAGTAGCCCTTCCGCCCCGCGGCTTCCGGCCGCAACGCCCATCCGGCCGGGGCCCCGGCCACCTCTCGATGTCCGGGGCTCCCGCCCTCCCGCATGGGGAGCTTTCCACTTCATTCCGCAAAAATGAAAACGGTCCGGACGGAGCTCGGCGTGAGCTCCGCTTGGGCCTCCGAAGCGGATGTCTCGCGACAAGAGTGAGGTGGAATCATGAAAATCCGCACCTGTAATCTGATCATCCTCTGCGCGCTGGCCCTGACGGCCGCCGCGCTGGCGGCCCCGCGGGGCCGCCCCTTTCGCGTTCAGCGCCTGGAGAGCCGGCCCGCGCTGAAGGATGCGGACAGCGCAACCCCCTTCGCCGGGTGGCCCGCCTGGGACAGCGACCAGTCGCTGTACGCGTCGCACGAGCCGGCGAGCGCGCCGCCCATGATCAGGATCGTCATCAACATGAGCCCGACGGATGGCAGGAGGACTCTGATCTTCATGGGGAGCTCCTTTTCTGTGGGATGAGATGCGCGACCTCTACAGTAGGAAAGGTGCTCAATCCTTCAGAAAACGCTCCATTGCCGATCCATCTCTGCGGCTCCTAATATCTGGTGCTAATATCTACGTCCTCCTAACTAATTGCTCTTCAATAGTTTGCGAGACCAATCCCCGACTGTGGGCCGGAGCTTGTTGCATCCGCTAATACTCCTGCCTGGTATCCAGCGGGAGGTAGCGCACCTTGGGCCCCTTCGTCCCCTCGCGTCGTAGGAAGCCGGTCCGTGAAGACCAGGCTCTCAAGTACTTGGATACCTCCACCCGGGCCGACTGCGACTCTCCGAGCCCCAGGAGCTCCCGGCACTCGCGCGGCGTGATCGAGCCATGGTCCGCTACGAAAGCCCGGACCATCTCGGCATATCGGATCGGGTCCAGGCCCCGGGTCTTCGTATACGCCGCCTTGCCGAGCAGGTCCTTGGCGATCCCCTTCGTCAGATGGAAGGTCGCCGCCTGGGTGCCTCCCTTCCGCTCCAGGAATCCGGTTTCGGGCTGTGTCAGCCGGTCCAGCACGGCGCGGGCCTCCTCGCGGGAAAGCTGCAGCAGCCGGGCCGCCGAGAGCGTATCGATGAACGCATGGCCGCGCAGGAAGGAGAGGATCAGCAGCCCGTCCAGGCCGATCTCCCGCCCTTCGCCCCGCCACCGGGCGACCAGCGCCGCCGTGCGCTCGTCGAAGCTGCCGTCGAAGATCCGCAGCGTGACCCGTCCGTCCGCCTCGTACTCCGGGATCTTCTTCCCATAGGCCAGCATCGTCTCGAAGATCCGCCGCCGGCCGATCCCCGCCCGCTCCACCAGCCGCAGCTTCTCGAAGGCCTCCGCCAGCGTCCGGTTCCGGCTCGCCGGCTCGTGGCGGAGGATGTTCCCCGGCGTGATCCCGGCGATGAAACCTCCCGGGCTCGTGATCACCAGTTGATCCGCCATGTGGCGGACGAGCACCTCCCCGGGGTCCAGATAGTCCCGGTGCGTCACCGCGTTGAGAACGGCCTCGCGCACCACCTCCAGGGGGAAGGCCGGAATCCGCAGCCGCGACAGGCCCAGCGGCAGCTCCTGCTCGGGGTTGACCGGGCTGGTGAAAATCTGCTCGAACCGCTCCAGGATGCTCAGCAGGCCGGCCTGATACGAATCGTTGCGGGCCACCTCCGTGCCCGTCACCTGATACACGTAGTGCACCTGGTGCTGAGGGCAGAGCTCCCGTAGCGTCTCCTCCCGGGCGAAGAGCAGCAGGCCGGCGTGCGTCACCTGGCCGTTGCGCACCGCGCCCAGCGCCAGCAGGAGATCCGGATCGCTCAAGGCCAGCAGCCCCGAGTCCGCGTGATTCCGCCGCAGGACGTTGCGGGCCCGTGCGATCTCGACCGCGTCGAGATCGGCCACGTTGAGCTCCCGCGACCGCTCGCCGCTCCAGTCCATCGCGCCGGCCGCGATCCGCGACTTGACGAA